>CAJXPD010000001.1 GCA_913057785.1 uncultured Lewinella sp.
GTACAGGTGATACAGTCCTGGCTGCCCAATTAATCAACTAGATACCTAGTTATCCAAACTTGACTGTTAAGGGGGTTTTGACACGTACGATCTTTCCTCCATTTTTGCCGGGAACCCATTTAGGCATTGCTTTGACTAAGCGAGCGGCCTCGTCTCCACAGCCTCCTCCGATATCTCGAAGAACACGGGATAGGACTACTGTACCATCCTTTTCTACTACTACTTCCAAAAGAACGATACCTTTGATGCCTCTGGATCGGGCTTCTTTCGGATAGCGCATATTGGCCTTGATGTAGTCTTTGAAGGCGTACTTACTACAGTGTTGTTTATCTAAATCACTCCCCGTGCCTTCACAGTTTTTACTAAAGAAGCGAGGCGCTTCATCAACTAGACTGTAAACGCGCTCTTTGTCTTGAGCAGAAAGAGCCGTGCTTAAGCACACAAATACTGTAAAGAGAAGAATAAGTCGTACAAATTTCATTGCTTCCGGGATTTAACTGGAAATGGCTTTACAAGCGATACCGTACTACAAAGATAGTGAAAAGCTTATTTATTTGTATTTCAGCTTTATACATGTTTTATTAAAATAACATGTTTATTCCACAACAAAGTGGTATCCAACCCCTTTTAACGTTACAATCCGCACGCTATTGTCCGCACTTAAATAATCTCGAAGTTTCTTAATGTATACATCTAGGTTACGGGAATTGAAGAAGGAATCATCTCCCCAGACCTGATTTAGGATGTCTTTGCGTTGTACAGGAATGTTTTGATGACCACAAAAGATTTTAAGTAACTCTGTTTCTCGATGGGAGAGTTGACGTACTTGATCTTGCTGGCGCAATTCGTATTTGTTCGGAAAAAATGTATATATACCTAAAGGGATGCCATCTTCGGTAAGGGCTTGAGGAGCGCGTCCTTGGGAGAGTTGCAAGAGATTGTGAATTCTGACAATCAACTCCTCCATGCTGAAGGGTTTTTTTAGATAGTCGTTACCTCCAACCTTAAAGCCTTTCAATACATCTTCAGTTTGATTTCTAGCCGTCAGAAAGATGATGGGAGTAGTCGGATCAATAGATCTGATTTCTTGCCCAATAGTAAACCCATCTTTACCAGGCAGCATCACATCTAGAACACAAATGTCTGGTTGAAATTGCTGAAAAGCTCGAAAGGCGGTGCCTCCATTCTCTTCCATCTGAACCAGGAAATTTCGACTCTCAAGACTCTCCTTAACAATCTTGCCTAAAAAAGGCTCATCTTCAACGTATAGTACCTTAACTTGTTCCATGGTCGGCTGGTAGTTTGATCGTAAAAGTGCTTCCTTTTCCCATTTCACTTTCTACAGCAATATTGCCTTCGTGTTTTCGAATAACATTAGCAACATAGTTGAGTCCCAGGCCATGACCTTTGATATCGTGTTGATCACCAGTAGGCACCCGAAAGAACTTTTCAAAAATCTTGTCCTTAAATTCAGCTGGGATGCCCATGCCATTATCGATCACCTGCAAGTGCAATTGATCTTTTTGTAGTTCCAAGTTCACTGCTATGGATGGATTAGGGGTAGGTGTGCTGTATTTAAGGGCATTATCAAGGAGATTGTAAATGACGCTAGTGAGGTGGATTCGATCGCCATTTACAATAAAGGAACTTCCTTTAACATTAAATTTAATCTGAGCAGCAAATTTTTCGAACTGCAATTTCATCGAGGAGAGAATATCTCCGATCAATTGCTGTAGATCTAGCCGCTCTAATTTCAGATCCATTTCCTCTTCACCAAAAAGAGCCGTCTTAAGTACTTTATCTACGAGGATAGAAAGTCGTTTTAGCTCATTTCTTGATATTTCTAAGTACTCTTTGGTTCGTTCCGGGTCTTGTAAGGCGTTGAAATTACTCAAGGCCTCAATCGCAACCCCTACTGTAGTGATTGGTGTCTTTAGCTCATGGGTAATGTTACTAATCAAATCGTTCTTAAGGGTAGTTAAGCGTTGCTGCTTTTTCATGTTTTGGAAAACTAAGACGAAGGAAAGAGTAGTCAGGAAGGTAAGGAGTAGAGATAAAAGAATATCCGGCGTAATCTTTTGTAATAGGTACCACCTAGTGTCTGCAAACTCTGCAAAGTACAGTCGCTCTTCTGGAAAATCAGCTACGATTTTTGAGGTCGAAAGTACAGCAGGATCGGCCGCTTCTTCCTCTTCTGGTTTTATTCGGTTAATGGTGAAGTCAACATCGATCTCGGATGCTAACAATTCCGTTTTATACTCAACCGCAAGTAAGTCTACGGAAAGGGAATCATTCCCGATCTGCAATAAATCACGGCCAACGGTATCTTGCAAAGTGAAGGAGAGCAGTACATTTTTAAAGAAATCAGGCACTCCCTCCGGCCGAACTGTCGGTGTTTTTACTCTTACAATGGATTGCTGATGTTTATGCTCAGGTATGCTTTCCCAATCTATTTTTAAGCTATCATCGGTACGGATAATTAGCGTAGAAACGCTAGCTGTATCAATCCGGAACATGCTTTTTGGAGACCCAATATAGCCTGTTGGTTTAGAGCTGAACCGCTTTTCTACCGTATAACCGGAAACCTGTTTTGAGGTGTCCAAGGCCTCTATAGAGGCTAGAAATATCTTATTGGCTAAACTATCCTTTTGATCGCGGACAGTTTTTACAAACAGGAGATCTGCTTGCTCTGATAGCAATGCTTCCTGCTTTTCATAAGCATCCTTTAACCACGTGAACTGCAAAGCCAGCAAGAGTAAGATACTGGACACCATCAATAAAAGCAGCCCTCTATTTCTATTGCGAATTGTCATTGAATACAAAAATAGGCTTATGAACAGGATATTTGCACGCCTATTAACCTTAATTAACCTTAATTCAAGGATGATTAACGCTGGTAGTGTAATCGGAAGACTAGATTTGTAAAAAAATTCACATCATGAGAAGAATTTCAATTATAGTACTCCTATTGGCACCTATGTTTTTGGTCGCACAACAAAAGTCCGGTAAGGTATCTTATACACAAAAAGTAAACCTCCATATGGGCTTGGGAGAGGGCAATGAGGAGATGAAAGCCATGCTTCCTGAATTCCAGGAATCTAAATTCGAACTCCTGTTTAATGACCAGGCTACGCTCTATCGATCTGTCAAGGAGGAGGTCACTGAGGTTAATGAGACGACTCAAGATGGTGGCCAAATGGTGATTCGTATGGAAGGCCCTAAAAGTACAATCTTTACTGATCTAGCCACTGGGGATCAAATTGAAGAAAGAGATATGATGGGTAAGCAGTATTTGATTTCTGGTTCTACTCCACTTAAGTGGAAGATGACTGGAGAAAGCAAGGAAATAGCAGGATACCAATGTATGAAGGCAGTTTTGGATAGTGAAAATAGTAAGACGGAGGCCTGGTTTGCGTCGACACTACCTATTCCTTCTGGTCCTACTACTTTTGGTCAGTTACCTGGCTTGATTCTAGAAGTGGTTATGGATGAAGGCCGTATGATTATGACTGCAGAGACAGTGGAAATCCAGGAAGTCGATTCGGCATTACTAGTAGCGCCTACCAAAGGAAAGAAGATCACCAGAAAGAAATATCAAAAATTACAAGAAGAGAGAATGCGTGAAATGAATGCCCAAGGTGGCGGTGGAGTACGCATGATCATTCGCACAGAAGAAAACTAGAAATCCTACCCGACTGTTGGATTGGCTGTTGCAGCTCATCAGTTTGGCTGCAATAGCTAATCAATTTTCCCGTCTGTTTTCCGTCTTTTCTATATGAAAACTAATGTTCTTGATGCCTGGGATTGGATCTTTGCGCATGAACTGTTCTAGACGGATTTTATATGCTCCAGCTGCATTGAAATAAGCTCCTTGCTGAATAGGAATCTGTACACTACAATACTTTCCACTACATTTCCCTTGCCAACTTCCCGCTTTATTGGCCAACTCTAGAGACAATACTTTGGTCAAATCCTGTCCAGAAGGAAAGTAAGTCCCAATTCTGGTATACAGGTTTTGATACGGATAGTCTTGATGATGTGTGACATCCAGAATAAGGTTGTAGATCTGTAAGGTGTCCTCGATTTGAAAATCAAAATCCACCACATTATCATAAGTCCAGCTTTCTGCTGGAATATCAATCGATTCTGAGAACTGGTAATTAGGTCCGCAGGAAGATATCAGAAGTACTAGTCCTAGTATTTGGCTTAAGGGTAAAAGTCGGTTGGATGTTAGCATGAGGCTCATTTTTACTACTAACGAAGTTATGGACAAAAAATTAGCCGCCGTAGAGGATTTCTGCGGCGGCTAATGGTTTTTGGGCCAGCTGTGCACTAAAGCCCTATTTAAAATAGTCTTTCATTTTTTCAAAGAAGCCTTTTTCGGATTTACCGGGTTGTGGCTTAAAGTTAGGCATATCGCGCATCTTTTCCAGCAATGCACGGTCGGAGTCAGATAGCTTCTTAGGTGTCCAAACATTCACATGAATCAGCTGATCTCCTTTGCCATAGCTTTGGACTGAAGGGAGCCCTTTGCCCTTTAATCGGAAAATTTTTCCCGGTTGCGTGCCGGCTGGGATTTTGATTTTCACCCGTCCGTCGATTGTCGGAACTTCTACGGAAGTACCCAAAGCAGCATCTGCAAAATTGAGATACAATTCATGAATCAAGTTCATCCCATCCCTTTGCAGCGAATCATGCGGCTTTTCTTCAATATTGATCAATAAATCACCGGCCGGCCCACCTCTTCTTCCTGCATTACCACTGCCTCTCAATGACAATTGCATGCCTTCTTCTACTCCAGCAGGTATTTCGATCTCAATTGTTTCTTCCGAATAGACTCGTCCTTCCCCTTTACATTTCACACAATGGTCCTTGATCATTTGACCCGTACCCTGGCAGGTTGGACAAACCACGGTGGTCTGCATTTGCCCTAAGAAAGTACTTTTGACTTGGCGGACATATCCAGCTCCTCGACAAGTCTGGCAGGTTTGTACAGAACTGCTGTCTTTAGCACCAGAACCCTTACAAACGTCACAAGTAACTTGCTTTTTGACTTTTATCTTCTTCGTCACACCCTTGGCAATCTCCTCCAGCGTCAATCCGATCTTTACGCGAAGATTAGACCCTTTTTCTCCTCTAGGACGAGAAGTCCTACCTCTTCCTCCTGCACTACCACCGAAGAAAGAATCAAAGGGGCTTCCCATGTCGCCGAAGATGTCTCCAAACTGTTGGAAGATATCTTCCATAGTCATACCGCCACCACCACCGAAACCGCCAGCATTGGGGTTGACCCCAGCGTGACCGTAGCGGTCATATCTTGCTTTCTTATCAGAGTCACTCAATACTTCGTAGGCTTCCGCTGCCTCCTTGAATTTCTCTTCCGCCTCCTTGTTATCCGGATTCTTATCAGGGTGGAACTTAATCGCTAATTTCCGATAAGCCTTCTTAATTTCTGATTGATCCGCACCTTTCGAAACCCCCAGTACCTCGTAATAATCTCTCTTTGCCATCTTTTTTGGTTAATGTTATTTTCCGGTCACCACCTTAGCATGGCGGATGATCTTATCACCGAGCTTGTAGCCCTTTTCTATGGTATCAATAATTTTCCCCTTCATTTCTTCCGTAGGAGCAGGGATTTCTGTAAGTGCTTCGTGCAATTCTGGATCAAATACTTCTCCCGTACTTTCCATCGGTTCTAAGCCTTTCTGCGTGAGAACGCTGTACAGCTTCTGGTACACTAGCTGAATACCTTCGGTAAATACCTCAGTTGTACTATCATCCGCTGCGTTCTTCTTGGCTCTGTCAAAATCGTCCAAAACTGGCAGAAGGGCTGTCATTGTGTCTTGTGCGGCTGTACGCATCAACTCAAGCTTCTCCTTGACAGTCCGTCGTTTGAAGTTGTCAAACTCTGCGTAAAGGCGGAGGTATTTATCTTTTAATTCAGCGTTTTGCTTTTCTAACTTTATGATCTCATCCTCTACACCACCACCTTTTTCGGTAGTTTCCTCGCTAGTTTGGCCGTTAGCAGACTCTTCAGCATTTGGGGCAGCTTTGGTCTCAGCCGTTTTATCCTTGGCTTCTTCCACGGTATTATCTTTTGATGATTTTTTTTGATTTTTCTTCTTCATGTGCCAAAAACGTTTTTTCACGACAATCTTATATCAATTTTTTTGCCACAGCTGTTTTCAGCCATTTTGTCAGTAGCTAAATTCCCGCTAAAAACGGCTAAAATAGGCCTATCCTCTAGTTACGAAGCCGACCTTTTAGTGTTTCCTCTACCTCAGCTATAGTTGGATTTACTTTGATGATCTTTCCATTCTCATTGATCAGATACTTGGTAGGAACTTCCTTCACGCCAAACTGCTTGGCAATCGGGGAATCAAAAAATCGCAGGCTGGTAGCTTGGTCAAGTATATGATATGGCCAATTAATGGCTTGCCGATAAATGGTTTTTTCCCATCTTTCCGGATCCTGTTCAATGCCCACACTCACGATTTCAAAACCCTTTAAGCCGATATAATTTCTACCTCGGTAATTGCTGTAAAGTTGGAGTAATCCTGGGTTTTCTTGAAGGCAAGGGCCACACCAACTTCCCCAAAAATCCAGTAGCACCATTTGGCCACGCAAGTCGCTGAGTTCAAAATTTTGGCCTTCTAAAGTGACAGCGCTAAAGTTTGGGATCTCTTCTCCACTGCTATGTTTAGGCTGCATGTAGAAATATTTACCGATCCAAAATGCAACCACCCCAACTAGTAGGACATTTATAATAATATTGAATACTTTTTTCATGCGATTTCTTGTTTTTTAATAACCCAACAATACAGGTGGCAACTTAAGTTGCCACATATCACACATAAACCAGCTATCTATTATCTTTACGACAAATGATGTGCAATGATTAGTATTGATCCGAAAACGACAGCGGTCCGGGACCTGCATCAGTATTTAGTGGGAGCTATAGCCCCTCGTCCGATTGCTTTCGTTAGTACGCTTAGTGAAACAGGAGAACGAAATCTAGCCCCTTATAGTTTTTTCAATGTTTTCAGCTCGAACCCTCCCACTTTGGTCTTTTCCTCTAATCGAAGGGTTAGTGATAATACGACCAAAGATACATTGCAAAATATCAAAGATACGGGAGAGCTGGTCATAAATGTAGTCAGTTACGCAATCGTACGACAGATGGCTATAGCTAGTATTCAATACCCAAGTTCGGTGGATGAGTTCCAGAAATCTGGGTTGACACCGCTGGAAAGCGTACATGTAGGCCCTTATCGGGTCAAGGAATCACCCGTGCAATTGGAATGTAGGCTAAAGGAGATTATCACCTTGGGAGACGAAGGAGGCGCTGGGCACTTGATTATCTGCGAGATTGTGCATATCCATTTGGATGAAAATATATTGGATGACAACGACCGAATCAATCCGCATAAAATCGATTTGGTGGGTAGAATGGGACGAGCTTATTATGTGAGAGCTAGTGGAGAAGCCATTCACACCATTTATCAACCAGTAAACGAACTGGGGATCGGTTACGATCAATTGCCTCCGAGTGCTAGAAGTAGTAAGATATTGACCGGTAATAATTTGGGCCAACTAGCCAGCTTGACAGCGCCACCGTCCGATGCTGAAATTGATGAGTTGAGAGTTGATCCCTACATCCAAACGCTACTTAGAAAACCAGCGGTCATTAATACCTTACACGAGTACGCACAACGGGAATTGATAAAAGAACAACTCCCCTTGGCAGCTAGAATCGTTTGGTTGGCTGAACTAATTGCACAGGAGGCCAAAGTGAGCTCCTAGAACCCTTCTTTATATCTGAATGGGGCAACTCCCTGCTTCTTCTGAAGTTTGTCCCTATCACGATTATCTCTTATCATTGGGCATGAAATTGAATTTTAAAACTTTTGGGCAAGGGCCTCCTCTCATCATCTTACATGGTCTTTTTGGGATGCTGGATAATTGGCAGACGGCGGCGAAGCAGTTGAGCGATAATTTCATGGTTTTCATCTTGGATCAGCGAAATCATGGCCGTTCCCCTCATGTGGACGGAATCGACTATCCCAGTATGGCAAATGACCTAAAGATCTTTATGGAAGACAACTGGGTTCATGAGGCTCATCTATTGGGACATTCGATGGGAGGTAAAACAGTAATGCAATTTGCGTTGGAGTATCCAGAAATGGTCGATAAGCTGATCGTTGTAGACATTGCTCCCAAAGCATATGCAGGAGGTCATCAACTGATCTTTGAAGCTTTGCAATCTTTGCAGTTGGATACCGTCCAAAGTCGCTCAGAAGCAGATCAAAAACTGGGGCAATTAGTCGTGGATATGGGGATTCGGCAATTTCTATTGAAAAACCTAAGTCGAGATAAGAATACCGGAGGTTTCCGATGGAAAATGAACCTAGGTATTATAGCAAGAGATTACCCAAAAATTATTGCTGGAATAGATACGGATGGTCACTTTGAAGGGGATACCCTTTTTGTCCGTGGAGAAAAGTCAGACTATATCGAAGCAACTGACGAAGAATCCATCAAAGGTTTGTTTCCTTCCGCCCAAGTTGAAACTATTGAAGGGGCAGGGCACTGGGTTCATGCTGAGCGACCTCAGGCACTGCTGAAAACCGTTAGGCAATTCCTGGAAAATTAGCTTCAAACTAGACCTGCTAAGGCCTCATCAACCTAGGCAAGTGTTTTGGCAAAGTTTTTGCCTTTCATAGTGTACGACGCTAGTAAATGCTCTCCTTTTTAGCGTTTTTCTGAGAAACGTCGACATTTAGTAAAGAAATGTTATGTCTTTGTTAAAAAAAGGTTGTTTTTATCAAAAATAGACCCTTTTTTTATATTTGACAGTTATGTAGTTATGTAAGGTTTTCTTGCTAACTAGCTTAGCCTGTAAAACCTGTTCCCACTTGATCTACATTATCTCTATTAAACCCGGATCGATAAATACCCCGGCAATATGAAGCGAATAGTTAAATTCTCGGCCATCCTGGTCATTTTTGTTTTCGGAATAGCAGCTACTCAATCTCCAACCTCAGGCAGGTATTTCGAAATACTTAAGAACATTGAAATCTTTACCAATCTTTATCGAGAGGTTAATACCTACTATGTCGACGATCTCGACCCTGGAAAATTAATGCGTACAGGGATTGATGCAATGATGGAGTCGCTCGATCCCTATACAAATTACATTTCTGAATCTGACATAGAGGGCTATCGCTTCATGACAGAGGGTAAGTATAGTGGGATTGGAGCCATGAGCAAGAAAATGGGAGATTACGTGACTATTACGGAATTATATAAAGATAACTCTGCCGATAAGGCTGGCCTGCGGCCGGGAGATCAAATCATTGCGGTTGATGGTCAAAGTGCCAAAGGGAAAAAACCCGAAGATGTAAATAACATTATGCGTGGATTTCCCGGTACGGAAGTGGAACTGACGATTCGACGTCCAGGCGAGAAAGCGGAGCGAAAAGTCAAGTTGGTTCGAGAGGAAGTCAATGTTCCCAATGTGCCTTACAGCGGCATGGTTAGCGATAAGGTCGGCTATGTTGCTTTGTCTACCTTTACGAGAGATGCTGGAAGAAATGTAGCCAATGCCTTCAAGAAGTTGAAAGAAGCTACCCCTGATATGCAGGGATTGATCTTCGACCTAAGAGGTAACGGAGGTGGACTCTTGAATGAAGCCGTCAATATCTGTAATATCTTTATTCCTAAAGGACAGATCGTTGTTACGACTAAAGGAAAGGTAAAAGATTGGGACCGCAGTTTTAAGACGCTTAACCCATCAATGGACGAGAAGATACCGGTGGTTATCCTAATCGATAAGAATTCAGCATCCGCCTCTGAAATTGTAAGTGGAGTGCTACAGGATTATGATCGAGCAGTGTTATTAGGACAACGTTCCTATGGTAAAGGTTTGGTGCAAAACACTAGAGATATCGGTTATAACTCTAAAGTGAAGATGACTACGGCCAAGTATTACATTCCTAGTCAAAGATGTATCCAGAGTGTGGAATATGAAGATGGAGAACCCGTTGATATTCCAGATGGTAAACGGGCCAAGTTTACAACTAGAAACGGACGAACCGTACTAGACGGTGGAGGTATTGCTCCGGATATGGAAGTAGACCCTCACGGAGAGTCAGCCATCATTAAGAGCTTGATGCGACAGAATATCCTTTTTGATTACGTTACTAACTTCTGCTTAAAGAATGATTCGATCGCAGCTATCAGTGATTATCACTTCAATGATTACCAAGACTTCTTGAATTTCTTGAATGAAAGGAGCTTTGCGTACGACTCAGAAAGTGAGAAGCTATTGAAAAAATTAAAGAAGGAGAGCAGCAAGGAAGGATTTGCCTTAACGAGTGAAATTGAGGTATTGGAGCAAAAAGTACAAACAGCCAAAGAAGGTGAGCTTAAGAAATATAAAGATGATATCATCGATTTGATCGAGAAGGAAATTGCTAGCCGTTATTACTACCAAATTGGTAAGATTAAAATGGGACTGCGCAATGACAAAGAGATCAAAGAAGCTGTTTCCTTATTTGGTGACTTGGACAAATACAACAAGCTATTAGCGAACACCAATTAAGTATTCGTTCCCTTTGATAGAGAACAAATGCGGTGAACGTGCAAAATCAATCTACTTGATTTTGCACGTTTTTATTTGGAAGGTTTGATATAATCGGAACTTTGAAACAAGCATGTCTGTTGCTTATTCAAATCAAAAAGCACTGGCTTGCTGACGTTTAGGTTCGCAGTAGGGTAAGTTCCTGCTAAAAAATGGATATGGAATGATTCAGACTTATACATCAGCTGGAATACATATATTTCCTGAAGTCTAAATTTGTTTCCCCTGTAATACCTTCTTATTTTTGCGGCTCATTTTTGCCGATCACTAACCGAAATGTTCGATTCAATAAAGGATTACCTGGCAAAAAATATTAAACATAACTTATCATGACACCAGCCTTGAAGGTTTACAATAGCCTCAGCAGAGAAAAAGAAGTTTTCGAGCCCATCAATGAGGGGCAAGTGGGAATGTATGTATGCGGACCAACCGTTTACTCCGATGTGCACTTGGGCAATTGTCGCACCTTCGTGAGCTTTGACGTGATCTATCGCTATCTGACTTATTTAGGATATAAAGTGCGGTACGTTAGAAACATCACAGATGTTGGGCACCTCTTAGATGATGGAGAAGATAGGATGCTAAAGGGTACTAAGCGAGAAAAGTTGAGTCCGATGGAAGTCGCTCAAAAGTATACCAATGGCTTCCACGATATGATGCGTACTTTCAATTCATTACCCCCAAGTATAGAGCCAAGAGCAACTGGGCATATCATTGAGCAGATCGAAATGATCCAGTCTATTTTGGACAATGGTTATGGATATGTACAGAATGGTTCCGTCTATTTTGACACTTTGAAGTTTGCCGAGGAGAAAAAAGTCTATGGAAATCTATCAGGACGCGTCATCGATGACCTGATGGCAGAATCCAGATCCGATTTGAAGAATCAGGGAGAGAAAAAGCACCCTTCCGACTTTGCTTTATGGATGAAGGCTTCTCCAGAGCACATTATGCGATGGAATTCGCCTTGGTCGGTGGGATTCCCGGGCTGGCACTTGGAGTGCTCTGCTATGAGCACTAAGTATTTGGGCAAAACCTTTGATATTCATGGAGGTGGAAATGACTTAAAGTTTCCTCATCATGAAAATGAGGTGGCTCAAAGTGTAGGCTCATGTGGTTGCCAACCCGCCAATTATTGGTTGCATACCAATATGCTCCTTATGAATGGTCGCAAGATGTCAAAGAGTGATGGTAATACGATCTCTCCTTATCAGCTTTTTTCCGGAGACAGTCCACACGTGAGTAAAGGTTATTCTCCAATGGTGATTCGTTTCTTTATGTTACAATCTCATTACAGAAGCACATTAGACCTTACTGATGATGCCTTACAAGCCGCGGAGAAGGGTTACCGTCGTTTGATGGAAGCGTTTAGAACGGTAAAGGCGATGGAACCCGTGGCCGGAGCGCAAGCCGGTGCTCTGGATGCTGAGATCATCCAGTTGATCGATCAGGTACATCAAGAGATGAGTGATGACTTTAACACGCCTAAGGCGCTGGCACGTTTGTTTGAATTGGTGACCCGCATCAATGGTATGAAGGACGGCCACTTGCCAAAGAATGAGGTTTCAGGAGAAACACTAACCCGCCTTAAGACTACCTTTGAAGATTTGATTTTTAAGGTATTAGGCTTGCAGGATGAAATGGCTGCCGGGGCAGGTGATAATGGAGCTAATCTCGTAGACGGCTTGATGGATATCATCATTGATTTACGGAAAGATGCCAGGACAAATAAGGACTGGGGAACTTCTGATAAGATCCGAGATATGCTGGGCGCACTGGAAGTTCAGCTTAAAGATGGCAAAGAGGGGACGACTTGGGTGAAAAATTAGGAATGACTTGGTATATTGGGTTCACTTTTGCATGGTATGAGGTGATCCCAAATACATAAATGCTATTCTGGGGAAGAAATGGCTAATATTGAACCAATTGTCGCCAAAAGACGTTTATTAATATGGTGAAGTATGCTAATATTCATTTTCCTGTCTAGTTTTTTTGCGAATCACCTGCGTAAATAGGCTTGAAAACTGCTACTGACCTCCAATAGGTTGGTACTCGAATTTCAAAAATATCAGCATTTTGTCTTTATAGCCCACCTCGCCAAATTTGGCACGACAGCACGCTAAAGGCAACTTCAGATGCAGCCACATTACCACTCAGAAGTGGCAGATTTTCTACTCAAGGTTTAAAAACATTAGGATATGCACGATAGTGAAATTTTTGACAAGGCAATAACGTGGGCCCAGCGTCAAGGCTTAACGAATATTAAGGCAAATCACGGAGATTTTGAAATGCCTTCTCAGTTTAAGCGCCCCGGTGAGGATATGCCAGTTATTCCAGACATTACTGGTTTCAGAACAGGAAACAAGAATTATATTGAAATCGCAGAAAAGACCGATGAGGTTCAACGAGTCGTATCTCGCTGGAAGTTGTTGGGAACGATGGCAGCCATGAAAGGTGGAAAGTTATACTTGTTGGCTCCTAGAGGACACAAGGCTTTCACGGAAGATCTCGTTAACCGCTACAACTTAAGTGCTAAGATCGTAAGCATTTAGGTCCAACGCTGCTGATACTACTACTTTAGCTTTAAAGATATAGCAGGAATAGCCTTCTCGATTAGGCGATAAATTCCTACCAAAAGACATTGGCTCGCTTGATTACTCAAGGAGCCAATGTCTATTTTACACCTTAGCAGTCTTTAGCCACTTATGCTTTTTGTAAAGCTACATTGCTGACCGCGGTATACCCGGTCAATTGCATACTGAAAGTACCTCTTCCAGCAGTACTGGATCTCAGATGGCTTACATAGCCGAACATTTCCACGAGTGGAACTTCCGCTTGTACCACAATCCTTCCATGTTGCAATTGCTGTCCTCGGATCAAGCCCCGGCGACGATTAAGGTCACCAATCACACTGCCTAAGTATGGCTCTGGAGTTTGAACCTCCACTTTCATCAGTGGTTCGAGCAATTGGGGCGCCAAATTAATGGCCATTTCCCGGTAGGTATTTTGGGCACAAAGCTCAAAAGCTAGCGGTTTGGAATCCTTGGGATGTGTTTTTCCATCCCACAAGGTCACCTTCAGGCTTTCCAATGGATGACCAGCCAAGGGACCAGATTCCATAGCTGTCCTGAATCCTTTTTCTACGAAAGGAACCAAGCTTTTTGGAATGTTGCCACCTACCACCTTGTCTACAAACTGCAGCCTTCCGTTCGAAGGATCGGCTAAGAATTCTGGATCGGCAGGTCCAAGTTCGACTTCTATTTCGGCGAACAGTCCTGGGCCACCGGTTTGCTTTTTCAAACGACCCCATTCTCGCTGATGCGTTTGCAAGCGTTCCAGATAGCTAACCTGTGGCTGTCCAATGTTAACGGCTACCCCAAAGTCATGCTGAAGCTTGTCCAGGATGATCTCCAGATGTAACTCACCCATGCCTCGGATGATGGTTTGGCCCGTCTCATGATTTTGAACCACTTTGAAAGTAGGATCTTCTTCTGCCAGTTTGGCTAGAGCAATTCCAAGTTTATCTAGCTGAGCGGTCTTAACCACTTCAATCGCCACTCCCATCACAGGTTTAGGAACATACAGGCTTTCTAACAGAATCGGCGCCTTTGGAGCTGCAATCGTATCTCCGGTGCGCGTCTGCTTCAAGGATAAAGAGGCTACGATATCCCCGGCAAATGCCTCCTTGAGTTCCGTACGTTTATTGGCATGCATCTGGTACAGTTGACTGATTCGTTCTTTCTTGCCTGTTCTTACGTTCAGTACCGAATCTCCTGCTGCCAATCTGCCACTATATATCCTGAAAAAGCTCAATCTGCGATTTTGCTCATCCAGGATCACTTTGAAAACTAGCCCGGCGAACGGCTCCTGTGTATCCACTGTCCTTTCAATCGTCTGCTCAGTATTCGGATCCATTCCTTGGGTTGCGGGAGTATCCAAGGGGGAAGGGAGATACCAACTAATCGCATCCAACAAAGGTTGTACGGCCAGGTTCTTATAAGCTGCGCCTGCTAAGACTGGCATGATTGATTGTTGCACCACGGCAGTCCGAAGTGCAGCTCGCCATTCTTCTTCACTGATCGAAGCGGGCAGGTTCAAATAGCGATCCAATAATGCCTCATCCAGACTTGCCAACTCTTCCAGTAGTGCATTGCGATGAAAATCCACCGTTGCCAATAGTGCAGCGGGGATCTCTATCGACTGGGGCTGGCCCTCTTCTTCCGACCAAACCGAGGCTTCCTGGCTAAGTAGATCTACTATGCCAACAAACTGATTGTCCTCGAATATAGGCACTTGAATAGGCCAAGCGTTGGCATCCAGTTGATCCTTGATCTGCTGAATTACCATAAAGAAATCCGATCCAGGACGATCCATCTTATTCACATATGCTATCGCTGGGACGCCATACCGCTGGCTTTGTCGCCAAACTGTTTCGGATTGAGGTTCGACACCTGCAACAGCATCAAATAGCATCACCATACCGTCCAAGACTCGAAGCGATCGTTCTACCTCAATGGTGAAGTCAACGTGTCCAGGGGTATCAATGATGTTGATTTTATGTGTCTGGCCACTTACGCTCCATTCTGTTTGGGTAGCCGCAGCACTGATCGTGATTCCCTTTTCAATTTCGGGCTTTAAAGTATCCATTTGGCTATTGCCCTGGTGCGTTTCTCCAATCTTATGGGACTTTCCGGTGAAATATAGAATCCTTTCTGTTAAAGTCGTTTTGCCCGCGTCAATGTGGGCAACAATTCCAATATTGCGCAATAGGTGGAGCGCTCTCCGTTTCATCACTAATTTTTTAAAATTAAGAATACAGGATGGCTCATACGCTTCTTGAAAGCCTACGGCAGCTCAACTGCAAGGAGGCTGAACCAGAATGCATAAGACACATCTGTTAATTACCAATTGATGTTTACTGTGAACCTAAAAACGGATTTGGAGCTTGTCTACAAGGCTCTAAGTGAGCAGCTAAATCTTGGGAGGGATAAATAAATTTATTGAAACGTTCCTAAGGATGAAGCTTGGACAAGCTCATGCAGAAATAAAGCGCAGAGGGCGGAAAGCCCCTTTGAAAGGAATGGACAATTTACGTTTCATCGTATTAGTGTTTATCTCTGCTATAAACGATGAGGAGGACAGGAAAGTTCCCTTTGGGATAAAAGATTCTTAAAATGTATCCATTCCAATTTCCCTTAGCAGGTCAAAGTTCCATCAGTAAATGCAATACTTTGTCTTTGCGATGGCGGGAAATACTAATCCTGCTGCCATCTTGCATGATGAGGTAACCTCCTTCTGTTTTATGGTAAGATTCTATCATTTTGAGGTTTACTAGGTGAGATTGGTGGACGCGAGCGAAGTCGTAATCTTGCAATATTTCTTCGAACTCTTTTAGGGTCTTACTTACCAGGAGACGATTCCCTGAGGTTAGGTAAAAAGAGGTGTAGTTATTTTCTCCTTGACATCTTATGATTTCCCGAATGGGAATAAAAATAGTCTTATCGGCAGTAGGTAGCGCTAGGCGCATATCGTCAGACTTTTTGTCTAGGTTTTGAATGAGCTGTTTCAGGCGTTGGTTTTCCCATTTCAAGGACAGATTATCCATTACCTTTTCAACTGCATCCAATAACTCAGGGACTTTGATGGGTTTTAGTAAATAGTCGATGGCGCAAAAACGAATAGCCTGCAACGCGTAGTGGTCGTAGGCGGTCACAAAAATGATCTCGAAATCAATTTGCTCGATTTGGGCTAATAGATCGAAGGCGTTGCCATCTGGCATCTCAACATCGAGGAAAACAAGGGCAGGTTCAATGTTTTCGATAGCATTCAGGCCCTCAGATACATTTTTTGCTTTCTGAAGTACTTGTATCTCAGGGAAGTGCTGCTGGAGCAAGCGCTCCAATAGCTCCTGGTTGTGCTTTTCGTCTTCAACTATGATAGTTTTGATCACTGCATTAAGGTTTTTATACCTTATCAAGTATTCAAGGTCTTTTAGCCCAAATTCAATATAGGCAAATGTCTCGTTTTCTTACAGCCTTTTCAGACCCAATTAGATGGGAATATTAATAGCTACTTGGGTGCCTTTTTTCCCTTTTTTGAGTTGGTTGAGGTCTTGGATAATGACCTTGGCGAGTTTCCCGTACAGCAATTCCAAGCGTTTACGATTTAAATGTAGTCCTAGTTGGTTTCCGCCCATGGAACGGTGGAGGTTCTCGGCAATACCGACTCCGTTATCTTGGATCACAATATCAAGAGAGCCATTCTGCTGAGTAATTGTTAAATCTATCTTCCCATCTATCTCGTTCCCTCTGAGACCATGGATAATGGCATTTTCAACGTAGGGTTGTAACAAGAGGGCTGGAATATCGGTATTATGAAGATCTACCGATTTATCCACTTTAATATTCCAAGCAAAGGACTTTCGGAGCGCTTCCAATTTACAGTATTTCCTAATAGTGGATAACTCCTCTTCTAAGGAAATAATCCCTTTCTTGGTCTGATTCAGGACGGCGCGCATAAGCCCTGCTAATTCAGCCAGGTACTGGCTGGCTTGCTGAGACCGATCGGAGAGAATCAGGTTTTGGATGGAGCTCATGGTATTGTAGACGAAGTGGGGGTTCAGTTGGGAGCGGATGGAATTGAGTTCCATTTCAACCATTTGGCGTTGGCGTTCCAGGTTTTTCTCTCGTATTCTTCCCATGATGCGGAGACTGAACCAGGTTAGAAGGCCGAAGAGTAGACTCAGCGGGATGGCCACCTTCCAAATGGGGTTTTTCCAAAGTGGAATAATCGCAGAAGGGAGCTGGGCAAAAGCTGCTAGATTGTCGCTAATTGAAAAGTATTCTTGTTTGATGATCTTGCCCTTTTCATCCAATAAGAATAGATGAGGATAAATGGAGTTTAAATGGAGCGAGTCGATAGCTAGAAAACGGTGGACCATGGCCTTTTCTGGAGGGTTCTTTGGGAAATAGATTGGAACATCGAGATTGGAATTCTTGATGATTCGTTCTTTGAGCGCAGCTAAATTATTGGGCCGTGTAAATAAGGCCAATCGTATAAATAGGATGTCTGGATAATCCTCCCTCCAACGTTTATATGTATTGGGACCATATCCTGATGAAAGTCTAAATATAGGTTCCACTACTACCTTTTTTCCTTTGAATTCCTTCATCTCCAGTGGATTCCCTAGGGTGTCGACTAGTTGTAAATTGAGGAAATAATTTCCAGAAGCTGTATACCCGCGCTGTTTAGCAAGAGAGCGTATTTGGGACGTTAGAATTTCGTCCCTACAAAGACTTAGAAATTCTCCTTTCATATGAGCTAATTCCTCTAGTGAAACTTTCTTGTGATATATCGCTTCACGTAAAGCATGATACATAACAATATGTTGAGCAAACCCAGATATGAACAGCTTCGAACTTGTGTACCTTTGACGATAGGATAAGTAGGATCCAAGCATCATATTCGCGCGATGTTGCCGGACTTGTTGTTTAGTAAATTCTTCAATATTGGCCCAGAAAACAGGGAGGTGTTCTGCTTGCATATTGATGATGGGGAGGAACTTTTCCTTTGGGCTAACGAATTCTTCTTCAGAACTAGATTTAATGAACCGGGCCATAGAGTACGTCAATCGCCAATATTCATCCTGATAAAATCTTGGATCAAGAATATCTTTATTTGCTTTAAGTCGGGCTAGGCTCTTTTTTCGGGCGTTTTTTACCAATTCATTGACCTCTTCCTGTTCCCACATACTCTCCGGAATCGTAATCTGCCCTAACCATTCTGTTAGCCCAGGTAATGGCAATCCATTATTTTGGTTCAAGAACCGGTTGGCCGTTTCATTTTTCCCTTTGAAGTCGAGTGTTTCAGGCTGATCAAAGTCAATTTCTATATATAGTTCATCTCCAGGTTGTATGTAACCATACACTTTGTGTAGATCATCGTTTTTTAGATCCCTCAGGCTGAAATAGGTGGGTTGATTTATTTCGGTCTCCCATCTGAAATATCCATTGGAATTGACCGTGATATTCTCTCGACCGTTGTCGAAATAGAATGGAACAAGTTCCGTTAGATTTTCTTTACGGATTATACCATTTGTTGTTCGGGCATAGCCATGAACAATGGTTCGTTTACGGGCTTGACCTTTCCATCCTTTTATCGTTTTCAGCGTGGTCATGTCTGGAGAGATATCCTTTTTGTCCGTCATCTGAGCAAAATGTAACCAGCCAGATTTTTTATTTACCGCCAAGGCATCAATATAGTTGGCTGTGTAATGCTTAAGGTGATCGTCTGAACGAGCAAAAGAAGGGACGCTTTTCTGCCAAATGGGATTCAAGTATGGCAACAACTCCATTTGATCCTTTTGTAGCCAAATACCTATGAGATCGAAATCCAACCATAGATGCAGAGACTGATGAGGTGCCCGCCCTTTATCCAGTCGAACGTCCTCCTCGTTTTGATAAACCTTTAACACGGATAGGTTCGCATCTACTTTTAAATGAGTGAATTGAGGGAACTGTATTCTTCCATTATTTGTATGGGTGGGTGGAGCAATCGAGCTACCAAAGGAAAAGGTATGTGGTTCTTTGTTGGAGGCCTTAGACATTGAAGGATCTGGATAGTCATCATCAATGATAATATTCTTTGGGCCAAAACTAAGTAAGGAGGATGCTCTTTCTGAAGTAAGCGCAAGAGTAAATTGCTCATTAGGCAGTTCTTCGATAACCTCAATTCTGATGATCCTCTTAACGACAACTTGTGTGTCAGATCTGTTCAGCATTGAAGTCTTTGTATTCGAGCGTAATTCGTATAGTTTACTGACTTGATAATCCAAATAATACAAGTCTCCCTTCTTTAACTTAGCCCCAAAGTCAGGTAATGTCTGAGCAGGTAAACTAAAGTAGAAAATGGTCAGTAAAGCGGTGAAGATAAGTTGCGAAACCCTAAGAATAGCTTTAGTTTTCATATCCAAGAAATTGATGGCTTGTAGAGAACGAATTAGATGTTCCCTAATTTACTTCAATTCCGTTGATACTACAATCTACAATTAGAGCCTGGCAAATTTGGGTGAGGGCTTGGCAGACTAATCAGCAGCAAGCTTGAATTGCATCTCCTTTGCTCGATAGGCATGCAGCAGAATTAAGCCAAAGGGCAGCCACCAAATCAGATCATTGAAAATGATAACTAATCCAAACTTCACGGGGAAAGCACCTTGAATGAGGTACCAAGCAAAGCCAATCGGGCCAAAGATCTTGCCTAGAAATCCAACCAGCACAATGGGCCAATGGCGAGCAGGTGCATAGGCAGCCGCAATATAACCCACCCCATAGACTCCGACAATCATGCCGACACACTGCCAGATCATGGGATAGCTAGGGCGGGGCATATTTGCGAGATCAAAGAAAAGATTTGGTGCGATGATGACGGATGCTCCCCAGACCAGATTGTACAAGCCTGCAAACCACAAGAGTTGGTACATCCATTTAGGAGATGAATTTGACATGTTTTTTGGAGAGCAACAAAAGAGGAGGGGGAATGTTGTTGCTAGTAGGCGGAAAATTACAAGGAGAAAAATTTTAGCATTTTCTACTCATTACTAACCGTAATCCCTTCACAGGCTATCTCCAAAGATTCGATAGCAATTTGACTCTGGGAGGCACGAAGATCGGACCAGACGATTTCAACAGGGAAGGCATTGCGGATCTTCCAAACAAGGGTGGGGATGTGTTCTTCGTTTAGTAGACTAATCACGATGTCTCTACGTTCTACTTCTCCAAATTGAATGGTGTTCCACCAATTGAAAAACTCGTTATCGCGCTTAACAATGCCTCGACGTAAGGTGATGTTACCAAAATGTTTTCTACCCGGCAGCTTGATGGGAC
This sequence comes from uncultured Lewinella sp., assembly GCA_913057785.1. Classification (GTDB taxonomy): domain Bacteria; phylum Bacteroidota; class Bacteroidia; order Chitinophagales; family Saprospiraceae; genus DT-111. The sequence continues at coordinate 20,524 of CAJXPD010000001.1, forward strand.
TTTCATCAACAAAGCTTCCGTCATGGACTTCGACTACATCCACTCTAACCCGTAGTCCACTGATTTCCTGGAAGCCGATTCTGGCTCCACCCCATTGTACCTGAAAGTGATGACCTTGTAAAAACTCACTCATGATCCCAACGTTTTTTGATGATAGGAAGATCCTTGTAGATACTCAGATTGTGTCTGATGGCCTTGGCAAACCGTTTACCGCGATCATCTTCATAGCTTACTTTGATCGCTATTTCATCTCTCTTTAGGCGTTTCATAAAAGCTTGGAGGGGAGCAGTGAAGATCTTGAAGACCTTAAGTGGGGCTAGGTAATCCAAATGCCGGAAAACCGCTATTTCAGAAATTACTTTTTTCCCGTCAAAACCCAGGATGGGCTGGTCGAATTTGGTCCGGACATTTACGGCGGGAGCGTGACTAGAGAAGTTCTTGATTTGGATATACATCAAATCATTTTCCAAAACAAAATCTACTATAACATTGGGTAGTTCTTCCGCCATAATTGACAGCTTAGCGATTAAGTTTGCTCAAACAATTCTTAAATTTCGTAAAAAGAAGTCGATTTGTAGAAAAATTGATCTCCTTAATTAGGTATGAGAAAAAATATGTATATTTAAACTGTGAAAAAGGCCATACTATAGAATAGTAATAGAACAACACTCCTGGCCACTGATTTCCCTATCTGTCATGTGATCCCATATTTAAAATTTTCTTTTTCCGTAGCCTAGACAAGCACTAAGAACGATTTGCTCGTGTAACAGGATTGTTACAGCTCTCTTTGTCAAGTACTATGGACTGATCATTTGCTGGTACAGCAAGTGAGAATTTTTTATGCTAAAAGGTCGAAAGAATCAAGTCATAATGCGACTCTCCTATTTAGACTCTTAAGCGGTTTATGTTAATGGCCTGGCGAGTTCCGCCGGGCTTTTTTATTGCCACACTACTTAATCCGCGGGAAGCGCTTATCTTTAAGTCATACCTTACTATTACTATGATGTTTACTACACCTCTTTATGTCCTTTCTGGCCTTTGTTTAATTATTGTATTATCGGAGTACTTAGTCCGACGGACGATGCTACGGCACTTAGGTGTTGCACTGCTGGTAATCCTGTTAACAGCGATTGTTGCTAATATTGGCATTCTTCCAGCGGGATCTACTGAAGCTAGACCCGTACCTACTTATGAAGCCATATTTGCCTATATCGCTCCAATCTCTATCTTTTGGTTGTTATTGCGAGTGAACTTGAAGGAATTGTTTCGAGCGGGGATACCCTTGGTCGTCCTTTTCCTAATTGGGTCTTTGGGGACAACTTTAGGTGTAGTGCTAGGTATGTGGGCAGTAAATGGTCATGAAAATATCGGAGAACTATATCATGCAGTTGGAGGAATGTTCGTGGGCACCTATACCGGAGGAAGCGTGAATTTCAATGCCCTAGCTTTAAACTATGATATTGTAAAAGAGGGTACGCTGTACGGAGGTTCCGTAGTGGTAGATAACATTATCACGACGATCTGGATGATCATCACTTTAGCCATTCCAAGTCTGCTGAAAAAATTCTGGACGAAAAGTAGGACAAAAGAAGATTCTGTAGAACAAGAGAGCGGTCGAGAGGTAGACTTAGGGATAGAGATGGATACGGAGTCTATTCACCCTATGGATTTTGCGATCACCTTAGCGCTGGGAATGGGAGCGCTCTTGGTCTCCAACGAATTGGCCGATTGGGCAAAAGCGGCTGGAACAGCTGTGCCCTCCATTATCATAATTACGATTCTAGCACTCGTTCTGGCTCAATTGCCCATTACTCAGCGATTGAAAGGGCCACAAATGCTAGGTATGTTCTCTGTCTATCTTTTTTTGGCAGTGATTGGGGCCTTTTGTGATCTAGCGGCCTTACAAGGGATGGGACAATTAGGAGGTGTCCTATTGGTTTTTGCCTTGATTACGGTCTTGGTACATGGAATAGTGACCTTAACGGCTGCTCGGATCATGAAAATGGGGTTAGAAGAAGTGGCGATGGTTTCTCAGGCGAATGTTGGAGGCGGAACTAGCGCTTTAGCATTGGCGCGAAGCCTGGGAAGGAGTGATCTAGTATTGCCTGCTGTACTGCTAGGTGCATTAGGGAATGCCGTTGGAACTTTCCTAGGCTTTTGGGCGGCTGAACAGCTGTTGCCCATGCTAGGGTAAAAGCTGAAAGTTGCTGATTAGCGGATAATGATCTGAATGCCCCTCATGCAGTATTTTGTGATCTAGAATCTTAACCCTTGGATCTGCCATTATATAATCGATGCGCAGGGCAGGTATGCTACCGTTAAACGTAATTCCTAAACCACTTCCTTTTTTTTGAAAAGCATCTTGCAAGGTCTTATTCAACTGCCTAAAGGTATAGGAATAAGGTACATCATTAAGGTCTCCGCCTAGTATTACAGGGTGAGGACTCTCAGCGATTTTAGCGGCAATTTCGGTGGCTTGCTTCCCTCTAACCTGAGTCGATCTCTTGTACCTACCCATCATTCCTCTGATTTGTAGCCATGTTTCCTTCTCTTGTAAGTTTCCTTCTTTAGCCACCTTGTTGGCAATACCACTCAGAGCATTGGTTTGCAGGTGCACATTGTAGAAACGAAGCGCTTGCTCACCCAACTTAATGTCAGCATACTGGAAGCCGTTGGCGTCGTTCTTAAAGTACTTAACCTGCTTATTGCTAAGGGGATATTTGGAGAAGATAGCTAGTCCTCTTCGATGTTCGCGAAAATTGTACTTTAAACCACAGTCTTTAGCTAGTTGCTTGGCCAGTGCATCTGCAATTCTCTTGAGCGTTGGGTATTCTTGAAATAAGATCACATCAGGTTGATGGGCCTGAACCATGCGGCTCATTTCCGGAACTTTCCAAGTTCCCAAAGGCCCGTCCACAGCAACTAAAGCATGACAATTATAGGACATTACTCTTACCGGCTCCGCACTTGGAGAGGGAGTAGAGGGGCTATGCCAGCCGACAAAGTTGGTGAGAAAATTCCATCCGACGATCAATACACCAAGTGAATACCAGAAATAGCGTCTACGTTGGAAAGCCCAATAAAATATGCAAAGTAAATTGAGAAGTAGGAGCCAGGGATAGAATAAGGCCAATATGGAGATAGGCCAGAATGTTCCGGGGTCCAGATAGGGAGATAGATAGGATGTAAGGGTGATCAACACCAGAAGGGCGTTAGCCCATCTTAGAGCGTTTTCTATTCGTTTCACAATTGTTTTGGAGTCAGGTGCTATTTTTTGCTAGCATTGAAGAGGAACTCTTTTTCCTCCTCCGTCAAATTATCGTAACCAGATTTCTTTATCTTTTCTAGGATGCTATCCAGTTGTTCCTGGTGTGACATATCGTTGTAATCAGAGGAAGCATTACCTCTAGTATGGGTAGATTTCTTTCGATTTGGATTTCGGTATACCACTTTTGGGCCCTTTCGCGATCTTGTGGACCTACCTCCTCCACCAGAAAGACCTTTGAAAAATTCTTGTATTCTATTGAGCAGCTTATTAACTGGCATGGAAAGATCATTTCCTTCTCTCAGTTGGCGTACAAATAGCCAGCCAAAGAAAGCACCTCCAAGGTGAGCGATGTGTCCACCTGTGTTGATATTACTGCCCATTCCGACTACATCAAAGAAAACCAGGGCGCCTACGATATACTTCAATTTGATATCACCCAATAGGATCAATCGCATGATATAATCAGGTGAAGTGGTGCCTGCTGCTACGACAATTGCCATCACTGCTCCAGAAGCGCCTAAGGCATAGCTAGTTCCATTGAATATTAACTTCGCGGTAATCAAGTAGATGAGCCCTCCGACAAGCCCCCCTAGTAAATAGAGCGGGAGCACTCGATGATTGCCTAGGAGATCACCAACAATACGACCAAACCAATACAGAAATAGCATATTCCAAAGGATATGGAATACCCCTTCATGGAAAAACATATGAGTGAAGATCACCCAGGGATGCGTAAGATTATGCATCCAGTCTGAGGAGATCATGAAGAATCTACTAATGGTGCGATAAATCTCAGGTTCAACCCAAGCATTACCAATCATTAGAAAAACCCAAAGCAATTTGACGATGACAAAAAAGGCAAGATTGATAATGATAATACGGGTAACCATATTACCATAGCTATATTCTCTCTTTACGTCGTCCCAAATTGATCTAAACATTTTATCGATTACAATTGAATCCCGCTTCTTTTCCTCAATCCATCAAGTAAAACCAAGCGGTTTATAATTAAAACAGATGCTTTAAATTAAGCAATAATCTACAAGAACTAACGGTTTGAACAGATATATTGTTTCTATTATTTGTAGTGAAATGAAGGTTTGACGACTTGTTGTCTTTACTCCTTTTACTTCAAATATTCTCGGAATATATCACACCTCAATAGCCCCTTTTTGCTAATCCACTTACTGGAAACCTGCCCCTCGTTTTCGCCAAAACAAAATTAACAACAATCCCGTGATGGCACCTCCCAAGTGCGCAAAGTGAGCAATATTATCCCACGCATATTGGTTGAAACCTAGGAATAGTTCAATGACCATTAAAATCGGGATAAAGTACTTGGCTTTGATCGGTATCGGCAAGAAGATTAGCATGAGTTCCGCATTAGGGAATTGCATGCCGAATGCCAACAACAAACCATAAATTGCCCCGGATGCCCCTACAATTTGGCTATTCATCTTTCCATCTAAATATCCACCCATGAAATCCAATACTTCTTTGATATCTCTTGAGGTGGGATTAGTCTCGATGGCGCGACCTAGCTGGGCCACACTGTCCTGAAAACTATTACCAAACCTTTCCATTGGAATATCATTGAAGAAGGCCCAATAGGTAGTATAATTAGGGTTGTCCTTAAAGGCGTTGATGGTTTCCTGGAGCTGGGAAATCTCCATGTAACTGCTTAGAAGATGTAAGGCTGCCGCTCCAAAAGCACAAACGAAGTAGTAGAATAGGAACCGTTTCGGTCCCCACAACGACTCCAAGGCACTACCAAACATTACCAAAGCGAACATATTGAAGAAAATATGGAATATCTGTGGTAAAGGGGCGTGCATAAAGAAATGCGTCACCAATTGAAATGGATAGAATTCCTCAGACAAAGGGTAGCGCAAAGCTAGGATCTCTAGACTGGGACTCAATAGCTCCGCAGCTATGAAAACCATGACATTGATAATCAACAAATGGCGGACAACATCAGTAATTCTAAACATAACCTACAAGGTAAAAGAAGAATGGTCAACCTACAAAGGTTTTCGACAAAATAAGGACATTACCCTTCAAAACGTTTGGCTAGATCATCTAGTTCAAATGTGATAAAACAGTTGCGTCCCGTTGGATTGGAGAATGGCATCTCGCAGGCGAACAATTTATCGATCAGCGCCTGCATTTCAGTAACGCTCAGCGTTTGTCCGCGTTTGATGGAGGTGCTCCTCGCCAAAGATCGGGCGAGGTTCTCTTTGATGTCTAATTTGAGTTCTAGGTTGGATTTGAATTGCTCTAATAGAATCTCAATGGATTTTTCCTCATTTTGATGTCCGGCCATTTCTGCTGGGATACCATTGATGACAAAAGTGTTTTGACCAAACTCTTGAATGTCATAACCCAGTAGATTGATCTGTGGAATGATATCTCGTAGAACAGCGGCATCAGCCTGAGGTAGATCAATGGTCTTAGGAAATAACTGCTTTTGTGTACTAGCACTTTGTTGCTCTAGTACTTGCAGGTAGTTTTCATACAGGATGCGTTCATGAGCGGCCTGTTGGTCTATTAGAAGGAAACCAGATTTTATATGACTAACGATGTAAGAGGCGTGTACCTGATAGGGGGGGCGTTGTTGTTTGGAAAAACTTTTAGCTTGGTCGTCCAAGGTGTTTTCCTTGGACCATTCGCTCTCGATGGTTACAGAAGCTTCTGATTCACCTGTAATGAATTCTTCTTCATCTGCTTTTCCAATGCCCTCATACAGCTTCTGCCAATTGGCAAGGTTGTTTTGTTGCCGTTTTTCTTCACCGGAGAAGTTCATGTCTCCATTCGAGTAGTTACCACCGCCGCCGCTATTGCTATTACCCGCAGTGGCCTTGCTCTCGCGTGTATAGGAATCTACGGTAAACTTAGAGGTAGGTTGAATCGGCTGTACTCGGTTGGAAGAGAAACTAGTTTCCTGATCAAAGTCAAGGGTCGGCATAATGCTGTATTGGCCAAGACTATGCCGTATGGCTACTTTGAGGTAATTGTAAACCAGCTTCTCATCATCAAACTTAATTTCCTGTTTGGTCGGATGCACATTAATATCAATCCTGGCAGGATCGATATCGATAAAGATCACATAGAAAGGAAAGGTATCATTAGGTAGCAAGTCCTCAAAAGCAGTGGTTACCGCATGATTGAGGTAGCCACTCTTGATGAATCGTTGGTTGACAAAAAAGTATTGCTCACCCCTGGTTTTCTTGGCAAACTCTGGTTTACCCACAAATCCATACAACTTCAAGGCATCAGTCTCTTCCGAGACGGGCACTAATCGCTTGTTGTAGGCATTGCCAAAGAGCGCAATGATCCGTTGTCTAAGATTGCCGGGAGGTAAGTGGAATATTTCACCATTGTTGTGGTGTAGAGAAAAGAAAATATCGGGATTGGCAATCGCAAGCCGTTGAAACTCGTCAATAATGTGACGCATTTCGACGGTGTTGGACTTTAAGAAGTTTCTTCGGGCAGGAACATTAAAAAAGAGATTCTTAACCGAGATGTTGGTTCCTGATGTACATTGACAGGCCTCTTGAGATTTGACTTCTGATCCTTCAATGATCAATCGCGTGCCTAGCTCTTCAGATTGTCTGCGCGTGCGCATTTCGACCTGAGCCACAGCAGCAATAGAAGCCATTGCTTCACCTCTAAAACCCATGGTACGGATGGCAAACAAGTCTTGGGATGCTCGAATCTTGGAGGTTGCGTGACGCTCAAAGGCCATCCTAGCATCCGTTTCAGACATTCCACAACCGTTATCGATCACCTGCAGCAGGGTTTTGCCTGCATCTTTGACTATCAACTTGACACTAGTACTACCCGCATCGATAGAGTTTTCCATCAACTCTTTAATCACCGAAGCTGGACGTTGAATAACCTCTCCAGCGGCAATTTGATTAGCGATTGCGTCGGGCAATAGCTGAATAAGATCAGCCATATATCGATTCTATTTTGTTTATTCCTTTGATCATTTTAGTACACCTGTTGGTTGAATCGTCTTATTTGATGCACTTGATTGAGCTTAGACTCAAGCTGTATCGAAGGAAGGTTTGTTTTATTCATAGAGAACTCAAAACTCACTTCCGCCTTGCTTATCATTGAGCATTTGTTCAAACTCCGGCAAATATACATTAAGAAGCATATAGGCCAAGAACAAAAGCGCTAGAATTACTGCTATCAGAATAAAGTTGGACCGCATGGCTTGTTGCTTGCGGCGATGACCTGTGGCTTCAAATCCCCGGCGAATTCCTCCAGAAGCAAATCTGGCTCTAACACTTTCAGCAGACACACCATTTTGGCGGTCTTTGATCTGCTGAACTCGCTTTTCCATTTCTTCTTTCTGAGGATCCCAATACCGTGGCTTATATTCATAGCGCTGATACTTTGGTAACTTTAAGAACCGTAAAAACATAATTTTTGAATTAATACGTCATGATGAAATACTACATCCAATCGTAAAGATGCAAAAACTAGGTATAAAGACGGGTTACCGTCAAGATTAGAACATGTAGCTTAGCATTACCGTATAGAAAAGATTTCTTCTCATCTCCGAAGCGATACTCCTCTGTTCAGGTTACTTTAGGCGTGCATCCAAATTTACGAATAAAATCTCTTTTCATCAAACTACCTATCAATTACAGCGTTGTGCTAGAGAAGGCAGGTGTGCAACCGATTTGCTTTGGAAGTAGTCTTATGAATGAGCACTAGTCGTTGCTAGATCAGTCAAACCTTGTATTAAGTCTGTTAAATCAAGGGATTAGACTATTTTTTTATGACGGAAATCGTTTAATCTGTATCTAGAGCTCACAATCTACAATACATATAAAATGGACATTACTGCTTAATGACCCTAACACTTCTGCATATGAATAAAAGACAAACCTTCGTAATTCCATTCTTCTTACTGTTGTTCTCGCAAACTGTTTTGGCTCATACCATTTTTGGTACTATCAAGGATGAAAAAGGAGATCCTATCCCTTATGCCACGATATATGTGGAGGAAACGGGAACTGGAGTAACCACCAATGATGTCGGGATTTATCGGGTAGCCCTGGGACCAGGAAGTTATACACTCGTTTTTCAACACTTGGGTTACGAGGCCCAAAAGAAAGAGATAACACTTGGGTCAGAGGAACAAGAAATCAATATTGTATTGAAGGAACAGGCCTTCCAATTGAAGACGGTAGATGTAATAGGAAACAATGATGAAGATCCCGCCTATACCATCATGCGAAAGGCAATTGCTAAGGCGAGTTACCACCGCCAACAAATTGAAACCTATTCTGCTCAGGTTTATATTAAGGGAGCTGGAAGGATAAAAAAGATTCCTTTTTATCTGAGACGTGCGATGAAGAAGGAAGGAATTGACACTTCCTTTGCGTTCGTTTCGGAGTCCGTAAGTAAAGTTGAGTATAAGCGGCCAAATACTTTTAATGAGACGGTTATCTCCGTATATACTCAAGGAGATGCCAATTCCTCCAGCCCCAACGCCTATATCAACGGCAGTTTTTATGAACCGGAAATTGGAGAAGCCATATCACCGCTAGCTCCGAAGGCTTTTGCATACTACCGTTTTGAATTAGAAGGGTATTTCATAGATCGGGATTATGGAGTGAATCAGATTAGGGTTATTCCGCGTAGTCGCGGTGAAAACCTGTTTGAAGGCACAATCTATATTGTAGAGGACTGGTGGAGTATTCATAGTTTGGCATTGAAGACCTACAAGTTTGGATTCACCTTTAATATTAACCAGGTCTACGCACCCATTCAGGATAAAGCCTGGTTGCCGGTCAGCCATCAATTTGGAGTTGAAGGAAGTATTTTGGGGATCGGCTTAACCTATAACTATTTGGCAACGGTGAGCGACTATGCCATTGAGTTGAATCCAGATCTCGATGTGGACTTCCGGGTAATTGATGAGAAGATAGAGAAGGAATTGGCGAAAGAAATTGCTGCCGCGAAAAAGAAAGACAAAGAAAAAGGTTCGATTAAGGAGCGCCTTACCAAAGGGGAGGAATTGACTCGAAAGGATCTCCGGAAAATGATCCGGGATTACGAAAAACAGGAGAGAAAGGAAAGAAAGGAACCAGAAGTCGTAATGGAGAGAACCTATAAGGTGGATTCCATGGCTTCGAAAAGGGATGCCTCTTATTGGAAGGAAATTCGACCCGTACCTCTGACGGACTATGAAGTGAAAGGGTATGTGATGATGGACAGCTTGGAACGGAAGGATAGGGAAGAGAGCCAGCAGCGCGATTCCACTGCGACCATCGGCGGGAAGAAAAGGAAGAAGAGAGGAGGTTTTCAGATTGAGGATATCCTGATGGGAAGCTCATACAAAGTAGGGAAGAAACAGCGAATAACCTATGAAACACCATTAGTGGGTATTCGCTTCAATCCGGTAGAGGGTTATAGTGTCCATACAGATTTAGCTTATCGTGCTTGGAATGACAAGACCAATTCTCGCTTAACCTTTACGCCCCGATACTCCTTTGCCCGGGATAAGTTCTCTTTAAAAGGGCGATATCGCTTGAACTATGGCCCTCGGTTGAGGCGTAGCACGTTTGCGGTGGAGGGCGGCCGATATATTTCCCAATACAATCCCGATAAACCGATTAGTGAGGTGATCAATACTTTTTCGACGCTATTGTATGAGCAAAACTTTATTCGACTATACGAGAAAGAGTACGGTAGCATAGGGATTAGTCATAAATTCAAAGGAGATGTCGATTTTTCAGCAAGTGTAGCCTTCGAGAATCGACATTTGCTATTCAATAATACCAATCAGACATGGTTCAATAGAGATGACCGCGTTTACGGTGACAACGTTCCAGTGAACGAAGAGGCTAGCTACCCATTTCCGAATCGCGAAAAGGCTTTTCATTTCCGGGTTGGGGTAAAGGCGAGACCGTGGCAGAAGTATCGAATATATAATGGGAAAAAGCAACGTCTAGACAACTCTACACCTCAATTATCCCTGCAGTATAGGGGAGGATTGCCAGGCATTTTAGATAGTGATGTAGATTTTGGCCTAATTGAGGCGGGTTTTGAGCATGATTTCAAAGTGGGCGCAGGCAGTCACTTGCACCTACAGGTCAACGCCGGCGCTTTCTTGTACAATGATTATGTAGGATTTGCGGACTATAAGCATTTCCCTGGTAACCGGACCGTTTTGGCAACTATCAATCCAGCAGGAAGTTTCCGACTTCTGGATTACTATCGACACAGTACCAAGGAGGAATTTGTAGCTACGCAACTACATTATCAATTTCGTAAATTTTTGGTCACTCGTATCCCGGAAGTATGGCTCCTTGGGATAAAGGAGAATATCTTTGTAAACCATCTCTACACACCTACTTCCCAACAGTATTTTGAAGTGGGATATTCTATTGATAATATCTTCCGCATCTTTCGTATAGAAGCTGCGACGGCTTTTCAAAATGGTAAGTATTACGATTTTGGTATTCGAATTGGTATCGCATCCAATATTGGAAACATCGAATTTGATTAATAGCCAGCTGAAAGTATAAATAGCAAAAGGGTAGCTCCGACTTGGAGCTACCCTTTTGTGATACCTGGGCATAGATGAAGCTATCTAGGCACTTCTATCTTTTCGATGATGTCTTTAATCACCTCTTTGGTCGTAAAACCTTCCATCTCTCGCTCAGGCGTAAGAATGATCCGGTGATTGAGTACCGGATAAGCTACCTGTTGGATATCATCAGGCGTGACGAAGTCACGTGCGGCAAGTGCTGCGGTTGCCTTTGCCATTTTCAGCATCGCCAAAGAAGCTCTAGGAGAAGCCCCTAGAAAAAGATCTCCATTGTTTCTGGTGTTGTGCGTAATCTTAGCAATGTATTGCAATAATTCTTCCTTAATGTGGACCTGTTCTACTAGATCCTGACACTTCTGCAGTTCTTCCGCTGAAAAGACTTTTTCCACCTTGCCCTGTGAGATCTTAAAATCATTTCGGAATCGATGCAAAATGGCTGCTTCCTCGTCTAGACTTGGGTATTCCAGGTTGATTTTTACGATGAAGCGATCCAGTTGAGCTTCTGGTAATTTATAGGTGCCTTCTTGTTCAATTGGGTTTTGAGTAGCAATCACAAAGAAGGGAAATGACATGGGATAAGTTTGGCCATCAACCGTAACTTGATGCTCTTCCATCACTTCAAAGAGTGCTGCCTGTGTCTTGGCTGGCGCACGGTTGATCTCGTCTATCAATACGAAATTGGCAAAAATGGGGCCTTGGTTAAAGGAAAAGGCTGAGGTCTGCATGTTGAAAACCGTGGTACCAATGACATCGCTGGGCATCAAATCGGGGGTGAACTGAATCCTGGAGAAGTCGACTTCCAGGGTTTGGGCCATCAACTTAGCGGTAAGTGTCTTCGCAATCCCTGGCACGCCTTCTACCATAACGTGCCCGCCTGCTAGTACAGCTGCCAATAAAAGATCTATAAATTCAGTTTGACCAATAATGATCTTCTGCAATTCATGTTTAACACGTTCATTGGCCGATCGAATGGGAGAAAGATCGAGCTGGTTTCGTCCCCATTGGCTTTGTTCCGCAGAAACAGATGGCGTGAATGGGGGTAGAGGAGCACCTTCTTCTTCTGGTGGACTGGGGTTGAGCTCTTCATTTTCGTTGATTTCATCAATTTGCATGGGTAGTGCTCTTATTTACAATTGTGATAGAATTTTTCCAGGGCTTTATGAAAATCAATTAGCGTGTTTTCTGAAACAAAATTGCCTGAAGCTATATTCTTGTGCATTTGGAAAATACGCTGGATATGTTCTAATCCTACTCCTGATCTAGAGGCCAAGCGGGAAGCTAGATCCTGATCCAGTTCCCTTGTATTCATATTGTATTTCTCTTTGATGAATACCTGTAGCAACCTCATTTTCTGTAAGGCCAATTGCTTGTGATTACTTTGCATAAAGTACAATCGGCCAATCGTAGAAATGAATTGCAAGGAGGTATTGTTATTGGGTTCTAATATGGGAATAACGCGTTGTCTTCTTTTGGCGCGGAATATCAAATATAATAAACCCATTGCCAATAGGAGGTACCAAGCCCAAGCTAGAGAAGCTTCGCTAAGAATAAACTGTAGTGGACTTTTATCATTTAGATTCTTATTGAAAAGAGAGTTGCCGTTTAAGCGCTCCCCAACTCCCAGACTAATTCTGCTTTGTTCATCCCAATAAACCGGCCCCTCATGTAAGTGAGTTAAGACTAATTCGCTGTAAGTCACCCCTTGTCTTTCTAACAAAGATAAATTGCTAAAAGCCATAGGGTTGGTATGTAGATAAAAATAGCCTTGACCGTAGCGGATCCGTACAAAGTTGGCTAAACCATTCTGGAGTTTACCGATCTCTGTAAAGCCTTCCAAGGAGTCGCATACATGTTGGTGGCTTACAAACTGCCAGTCATAATAGGTAACCCGATCTCGAGCGTAAAAGGTAAACTGAAAAATAGAATCGGGCAGTAAATCAGGATGATTTAGACTCATTTGAGCGGTCGTATCCCAGGTCGAGGCAAGGCCATACCAATCCGTACTGTCGCAAGGAATTGGGTAGATATTATTTATGAGTTCCACAGGTAATACACGACTGGCAATGAAGGCGGTATTCCCTCTATCTACGTAATCCAACAGCTGATCCAAGTCTTCGGGACTTAGATTCATGCCCTCTCCAATAAATACATAATTTGAGTTCAAGCCCTCTGCGGGTAAAGATTCTTCTATTGGTTGCCTTAGGATCTTTAGAGAATCCAATCCTGTAACCTGCTCTGCTAACTCGGAAAAGTATAGTGAACCGTAGGGGTCTAAGCTATCCTGGAGGTAGTGTTGTTTCCAACTATAAGAATTCTTTTGTTGGTAGTTGAGATACAACAAAAAGAGAATGCATGCTCCAAGCGCTATGAAAATTATACTTCTTCGCGTCATGATGGAGTAGTTGTTAAGTCTGGGGTACTTACTTCGGCAATGAATTGCTGGAAAGTAGGAGCAATCTCATGAAAGATAGTGGCATCTATGGACCTATTTCCATACCAAACGCGTTCGAAAAGTCTTGTTATTTCCTGGAAAGAGCGATGGAATGACGAATTTTTCATTTCTAGCAGGTAGTCTCGATTGGTTTTATCTTTTTTCCATCTGATCTGCTTTTGCTGAGACAATGTCTTTAGCGCTTCTAAATAATACAAGCGAATGGCCAAAGCAAAATTACCCTTTTGAATGGCTTCCTTTATGAAGTCATCCAGCACCACTTCCTCTAGCTTATCTTCAATTTCTTCTAGATCTATACTAAGATCTCCTTGACGTTTGATTTTTCTGTTTTTGGGTCTTAGCTGAAGCCCCATGAGTTGTTTAACCACAAAAAAGGCCACAACAATTCCAATCAAGACAAGTAGGAAAGTGGCAAAGGCTTTAATTAAATCACTGTTTAGCCCTTCGCTTGGCTCCTTCTCTTCCTTCTTTTCTTCTTGCTTGACTTTATGGATGTTTTCCCAATATTTCGAATCTTCTCGTTTTTTACGCCATTCCTCCCAATTTTCGTCGCTCATTGAGTTAGCACGCTTATCTTCTTCTAGATAGAATTTCGAATCAGAATTTTCTTGCCCTGAAATCGGAATTACATGCAGACAGGATAGTAGAAAGGTGAGCCAAATCACCAAGGTTAGATGAGTTGATATGTGGCCTTTCTTCTTCATTCTTTCTCTAAGCCTTTAATCGTTTGTTTTTGGCCGACCTTTTTGATCTGTTCTTTTAGAAATGGAGCCTCAGTGATTTCCCTCAAGCTATAGTATTCCAGCGCGAAACCAGCCACTAGCATAATGAAGATCAGATGGACAAAGTAGATATTCAGGAAGGTTAGACTGACGACAGTGATCTCATTCATGGTTTCTTGCCCGAAGCTGACCAGCCAAGATAACAGTTGGAAAAAGAACCAACTAATGCCTGTATCCAAGAGTCCCATAAAGGTAACCCCAAGAAGGCTCAGTAGTGTAAGTAAGGCAAGACCGCGCCAATAGCCGCCGCCCAAAAGGGTAAACGTTCGACTTATTCCTTTTACAAGAGAAAGTCTTTCCTTTTGGCATACTTGCATCCAAAGCAAGATGATACTTCCAACAAAAAAGAACAAAAGAATACTAATCCAATTGTTAAGTCCGACAAGCAGTCCAAAAGTAGTGCCAATCAGCAGGCTCTTTACAAGAGTGACCCCCTGCGATTGCTTTAGTAACGTATCTTCTGTTTTCTCCTCGCGCAAAATCTTTTGTCCAACGAAGTAAGAGAGCATTCCAAATAGAAAGCCATTTAGCAGGGGCAAAAACGTCATGAGTTTTGTGGTCAGCAGATCATCTAGCATAGCCACGGATTCAAACAGCCCCATTCGATAAAAGAGTAATTCAGACGGCGCGGCTGAACTAAAAGCAAAAAGACAGATCGTATATAGGGTGCTTGTAACCAGGGACAGTAGAGCGAAGGTGGAAAAATGCTTTCGCAAAAAGACAAACACTAATGAAAACAGCTCGCCAGAGGTATAGATGATCCTTAAATCTAAACTTTGGTCCTTATCTGGAGGAAGTCGGGTTTCTCGCCACTGGGCCTTGTAGCCTACCCGAGCCTTGTATTTAGGGTACCACACAAAGTAGAAAAGTACAAAGGCCAGGCAGATTAGTATAAACACCGCTCTAATGATATCTGGTGTCTCCGTTTGTCTGGTTAGGTAGCCTTCAATGAAGCCCGCCAGTATAAATATGGGTGCAATGCCGAACATGATCTTTACCCCTCTCCGGGCGGATCGCTGAAAAGCTTGTAATCGGGTATAAGTTCCAGGAAATACTAATCCCCTACCCATGGTTATTCCAGCAGCCCCCGCGATAATGATGGCAGAAATCTCTAAAGTTCCATGAATCCAGATCGTGAGGAAAGATTCCCAGAACAAGCCCTCCTGAATAAAGAAATACTGGAAAGCACCTACCATGATGGCATTTCGCACAATCATTACGATGGCCCCAACCGAGAAGAAGACGCCTAGGACAAAAGTGAGAAAAGCTACATAGAGGTTATTGACGGTGATACCGACTGACATGCCTAGCGCTCCTTTCTGTTTGTATACTGCCATGGGGTCACCAGAGCGGATATTTTCCATGGTCATCTCCACATATTGCTCCCCCAAAATCACCTCTACGAAATCGGGATCCATGGCGCAAGACAAGGCACCAATTAGCAAGGAAAGCAGGAAAATCAAAAAGGAAAGTCGAAAATCAACTCTAGCTTCGTGCGTCAAACGAGGAAGCTCATCCGTCCAGAAGGAGGTTAGTCTTCCAAATTGGGACTGCTTGTTCTTGTAAATGCTGAAGAAGATACTTTGGGCAAGGCCATTTAAATATACCCGGACAGAGCGATTGGGATAAAAGGTGCGAGAATAGGAAAGATCATCCGTTATATGTACAAATAAGTCGTTTAACTTATCGGGATCTTGATACTGTCCTCCCAAAACGCGCTCGAACTCTTGCCACTTATCCTTGTTCTGTTCGATGAATTTCGTCTCGCGCATGGAGGAGGTTTGGTGAAATATGGTTTTTTGAGTACTCGCACCCAGCAAATGGGGAGAAAAACAAGTTCCTGCTTGGGAAAGTCCACATTTTATGAAAATATTTGTACAAATACAATACTTGGATGCCTACGATTGATATCCGGACCACCCAAAACGTGACGATAGAATATGAATTAGCCTCTCTTTGGGAAAGGATGGTCGCCCTTATCATCGATGTGGTTATTGTAGCTACTTTAGATTTCTTCTTGGTTAGCCTGATTAGCTCGGCAATGGGCGGGGGAGGGATGATGGGGGCTGTATATGCACTATTGCCCATTTGCATGTTCATGATTTATCAGTTATTATCAGAAGTATTAGCCGACGGAAGATCTTGGGGGAAGAAAATTATGTCACTTAAGGTGGTACGCTTGGATGGGGAGGAGCCTGGCTTGAGTGACTACTTGTTGCGCGCTGTTTTTCACCTAGTAGATACTTTAATGTCAGTTGGTATTTTAGGTGCGCTTTTGATCAGTTCAACTCGGCAAAGGCAGCGCCTGGGGGATATGACGGCTAACACCACGGTAATTCGGACTAAACATCAGGTACAGTTTGCTCTAGAAGATATTCTTCGTATCAATACATTGAGTAATTATGAGCCACAATTTCCGGGGGTGCGACAGTTCAATGAGCAGGACATGTTGTTGATCAAAGGAGTGATTGCGCGCTGTTCAAAATACCAGAATGCAGCCCACCAGGAGGCTTTAAATGAATTAGTGCAAATGGTCTGCGGAAAGTTGGATATAACTGAGGTACCAAAAGACAAAATCAAGTTTTTAAAAACTTTAATTCGGGACTACATTGTCCTCACACGATAATAATATAGATGGGAAGAAGAAAGAAGCCACGTTTGGTCAAGGATGTAACTTTTACGGGCTTTGCGGACAAGGGAAAAAGTGTCGGTAGAGACGAGGAAGGGCGAGTGATTTTTGTAGAGGAGGTAGTGCCAGGGGACATTGCGGATGTTTTGGTGCTGCGAAAACGCAAAGGGACTTTTCAAGGAGTAGCTCAACAAATACATACCTACTCACCAGATCGCGTAGAGCCAGTTTGTGAACATTTTGGAGTTTGTGGCGGCTGTAAATGGCAACATTTAAGCTACGAAGCACAATTACGTCATAAACAGCAAGTCGTAGAGGATGCCATGCGAAGAATTGGTAAAATAGACACCTCTTGCCTGGAGCCGATAGTTGGTGGGGCATCAACCACCTATTACCGCAACAAGCTTGAGTTTGCCTTTTCCAATCGACGATGGTTAACCAAAGAGGAAATTGATACGGATATTTCTAACCAGGCAGATGTTCTGGGCTTTCATCGTGCTGGAGCCTTTGATAAAGTGGTAGATATCCAGCATTGCTGGTTGCAAGGAGAGCCGTCGAACAAAATTCGAAACCGGATCAGGGAGATGGCACATGCACGAGGAGATAGCTTCTATGATCTCAAGGCCAATACTGGTTTCTTGCGTCATTTGCTAATTCGAGTAACTCGTATCGGCGAAGTGCTAGTGATTTTGAGTTTTGGAGAGGATGACCCTGAGAAGATTCAGGAATTCCTTGGAGAGGTATTGAAAGAATTCCCGGAAATTACCACTTTGACCTACTGTATCAACACGAAATTGAACGACTACATTTTCGACCTTGACATGGTATGTTTTCATGGCAAAGGGTACATCGAGGAACAATTGGGACATGTTCGCTTCAAGATTGGACCCAAGTCCTTTTTTCAGACGAATACGGAACAAGCGAAGGTGTTGTATGACACGGTCATAGAATTTGCGGACTTAAAGGGTACTGAAAATGTATACGATCTATATACGGGTATTGGAAGTATTGCCTTGTACGTTGCAGAGCAATGCCAACAGGTCGTCGGAATTGAAGAAATTGCGGCAGCAATCGTCGATGCCGAAGAAAATGCCAAGCTAAATACTATTGATAATGCGATATTCTATGCTGGAGATGTGAAGGATATCTTAACCACAGAATTCGCGGAGAAACACGGAAAGCCGGACTTGCTGATTACAGATCCCCCTCGAGCAGGGATGCATCCCAAAGTAGTAGAAATGCTTAAGGAACTGGCCGCTCCCAGAATGGTATATGTGAGCTGTAACCCAGCAACCCAAGCTCGAGATTTGCAGCTATTAGAGTCGGTGTATACGGTGAAGAAGATCCGTCCCGTGGATATGTTCCCACATACCCACCATATTGAGAGTGTGGCCTTATTAGAGCTCAAATAGCACCTTTTGCTTTGCGTCTGTGCAGCCGAGCTTGGATTTGAATTACAATCTATGAACGAAGAAAGTCAATACAAAGCGATCGAAAAAGCCTTAGCTCCCTATCAATCCTTGATGGAGCAGGCAGCAGATACGATATTAGATCAAGAAGTTTCGGTCTATCCCATTTTTATTGTCCATCAGTTAAATGTTGAAATTGGGGTGGTATTGGTACAGAAAGAGGAAGGTGGAGCCGAATGGAGTATTCACGCTTCAACCTTGGAGGAGCTAGTTACCAAGCAGATCATTCAGATGGATAAGGTGGATAATTTCAGACAAGTTTACAAGGACCCTAGAGAAAACCTGTGCCTTTTTACATTAAGTGAAATGGGAGCAACCTTTATCTTTTTGCCCCGTACAATGGGAAAGAGTCCGGAAAATGGCTGAGAGATAAATGAGAAATTACACCCCGCATTCGGGTATTTGACTAAAGTTAATTAAGTTGTTCTAGTCCATCTTGTGTAGTTTTTTCCTTTCAGTAAGAAACGACTATCCCAATAATGTAACTACCACAATATTTGATATGCATCAGCGCCTGTCCGGTTTGGGAGCCAAAGCTGACATCCTTATTATAGAGGATGATCACAGCTATGCGCGACTGGTGGAAATATGGCTGAGTGAGTCAGAGTTGTTACATTTTACGATTTCAAATGCTGCCACCCTGGCAGAAGGCTTTGAAAAACTGGACCAAGTCAACAGTTTTGATGCTATCCTACTCGATCTCAGTTTACCAGATAGTCATGGTTTTGTGACATTGGAAAAGCTGATCAATCGACATCCCAATTTGAATATTATTGTTTTGACTGGCCGCATGGATGTGGAATTAGGCATGCGTGCTGTCAAATCTGGTGCTCAAGACTTCTTAATCAAAGGCGAATTTGGAAGCAAAGAATTGGCCAAATCACTCTTGTACTCTATAGAAAGAAGTTCGATCCTGAGTCGGTTAGAGGAGGCCCAGAAAATTGCGCAGGTGGGGCATTGGGAATGCAATCCTTCGGAGCGACATTTTTATGCGTCTAATGAAGTGTACCGGATTTTTGGATTGGATATTCAAGAATCGTTCAACTTTGAGCAATTGATTGTTGGAGATACGCCCTTTCAGGTATTACTGGATATTGGGTCGGAGGCCATTGAAAAAGGGGAACTCGATAAGGATTTATTACTGGAGCGCATAGATGGGCAACAAAGATTTGTTTCCCTGCACTGTAAGCCCATCCACATAAAGGATAATGACTACGTTTTTCATGGTGTGATTCAGGACTTGACGGAAAGAAAGCAAGCTGAGGAGCTAAAAAAACAGCATGAACTTGCTGAACAGACGGCAAAGGTCAGAGAGCAAGTGATCGCTAGCGTTAGTCATGAAATGCGCACTCCTATGAACGCCATCCTCGGGATGAGCAATCTTTTGCGCGGGACTACCTTGAGTGAGGAACAACAAAGTTTTGTGCATTCTATTCTTCACTCGTCGGAGTTATTGATGGGGATCATTAATGATATTTTACAGATATCGGAGCTGCACCATAAGGTATTATTTATCGATGCTCAACCTTTCTACATTCATGACCTACTAACTCACCTAACAGAGGTGATGAAGGAAAAAGCGGAAAGAAAGGGGTTGCGCCTCCAGATAGATGTTCAAGATACTTTGAGTGAGCAGCTGATTGGTGATAAGACCAGACTTAGCCAGATTCTTTATAATCTAGTAGGTAACGCAATTAAATTTACCGACGAAGGAGAAGTGAGTTTAGGCGTGAAGGTGATTCAACAACAAGGCAGTAACCAAAAACTTCGATTTACCGTAAAGGATTCAGGGATCGGTATCCCACCAGAAAAGCAACAGCACGTTTTTGAACCTTTTACAAGGTTACATCAAAAAGGACGTGTTACTGAAGGTACTGGCTTAGGGTTAACCATAACCAAACAACTTGTGGAAGCACAAGGTGGACATATTAGTTTACAAAGTGAGGCTGGAGCGGGTGCTACATTTTTTGTGGATCTAACATTCGGAAAAATAGACGATGGCAGCATTCATCGAAAGCTTGAGCAGGAGGGGGTGAAATGGGACCAGGATCTTGCTTTTAGAGTATTGATCGTTGAGGATCATCTCATGAATCAAGTGGTGGTTAAAAAGACCTTGCAACAGCAATGGAGCCAAATAGAGATAGTTATTGCTAATAATGGCAAAGAGGCTATTGATTACTTAGAGAAGGAAGTGCCTTTCGACATCATATTAATGGACCTGCAAATGCCGGTTATGGATGGTTTTGAAACGGCGAAGTATATCAGAGAGGAGATGAAGGATCCAGTAGCTAGTCTACCTATTTTGGCCATGACGGCTCATGCTCATATTTCAGAAGGGCAGAAGTACAAAGAATTTGGGATGAATGATTACCTACTTAAACCCTTTGACCCCCAGCAACTATTTGAAAAAATCGTCAACTACTTGGATAAAACGCCCTCTAATGCCAGATAGCTCATATAACTATATTGACTTTAGTTATTTGAAGTCAATTTCGGGAGGAGATGCTGAGACGGAAAGAACAATACTTCAAATGCTTTTGACAGACATGGAGCAATTGTGCCCTATGTTAAGGTCTAACTTTGAATCGTCGAAGATAGAGGAAGTGGAAAAAGTAGCGCACAAGTTAAAGACCTCGTTGGCCTTTTCTGGAAATACAGAGATTATGGAGTCTAATGATGCTGTATTGGAAATAGCTCGGACCCAAAGGGAACTGGATAAGGTGCCAACATTAATTAGTAAAATTGAAGAACTGACACCACTAATTATACAAGAACTACACCAAGCGCTAGCTCAATAGCCTTCTCTCATTGGCGAGGCATGAACTAGTTGTACCAAGCTTTTTTGAATTCGCATATATTTGCAATCTATCCCATTACTGATCACCTCTACTACCCAACTACACTGAATTTATGTCTGCTAATAAGTTGATAGTCAATGTTTAATCACTTGGCATGTTGGCGCTTGCCGGCTAGCGCTACATATCAGTGATCTTTTAATTGTTTGTAAAACTTTATATATTTAAGACATATGAGAATTCTCATCTGTGAGGGTGGAGAAATGCTGATATCCGCATTAAAATTTAGACTACAGAAGAAAGGTTTTGAAGTGGTTTTGGCCACCAATAAGAGTGATGCTGGTAACCAAATCATTGAAAAGGTTCCCGATCTAATCGTTCTCGATGTAGACCTACCCGGTTTTTCTGAAGGCGAGATAGAGCGCTTTATTAAAGAAAGAAAGCGTCAGGAGGTCCCGATCATACTACTTGGTCGCCTTGATCATGGAGACTTCGTATTATCTGCGATTAATCTCGGCGCTAGCGATTTCATAATTAAACCTATCAAACCCGTAGAACTTATTCTTCGCATTCAAAAAGTATTGCAAGAAAAAAAGCTCGTTAACCCATAATGAACCCTTAATATGAAAGGAATAATTCTGGCAGGAGGCCTAGGCACCCGCCTATACCCCCTAACCCTGGCTGTCAGTAAGCAATTAATGCCGGTTTATGACAAGCCCATGATCTACTATCCGCTCTCTACTTTGATGTCAGCTGGCATTCGCGATATCCTAATCATTAGTACCCCGAAAGATCTTCCGAATTTTGAGAAGTTATTGGGAGATGGAAGTGAAATCGGCTGTTCTTTCTCCTACGTTCCTCAATACGAACCCAATGGTCTAGCACAGGCCTTTGTTTTAGGAGAATCATTTATCAATGGTGATCCTTGTGCACTAGTCCTTGGAGATAATATTTTCTATGGTGCGGGTCTAGAGGATCTGCTTCAGGCTTCTACTAATCCGGAAGGAGGAGTAGTTTTTGCGTATTGGGTAGCTGACCCTGAAAGATATGGCGTAGTAGAGTTTGATGAGAACTTTAATGCCTTATCTATCGAAGAAAAACCAAGTAAGCCTAAATCTAATTATGCTGTACCTGGTTTGTATTTCTATGATAATACAGTCGTAGAGGTGGCCAAAAACCTCAAGCCAAGTGCGAGAGGGGAGTATGAAATCACAGATGTTAATAAACACTATCTGGCTGAAAAGAAACTGAAAGTCGGCGTTCTGGGTAGAGGGGTAGCTTGGTTAGATACGGGAACGCATAAGTCCCTGATGCAGGCTGGACAATTTATTGAGGTGATCGAGGATCGGCAAGGTTTAAAGATTGGTTGTATTGAAGAAGTGGCTTACCAACGTGGATTTATCGATGCAGAGCAGTTGGAACGCCTCGGCCATAAATACTTAAAGAGCGGGTACGGTGAGTATCTTCTCAATTTGTTGAAGAAGAACTAATTCAACTTACTTTACTACAGGAGGATGCCAGTATTATCTTCGAATTATTGGCATCCTTTTCAAAAAAACCGATAAAAAATATCCTTTTTTTATCAGGAATAATGCGTAACTTATAGAGCATATTTTTTTCTCTTCCAGGACCTTATGTCCGTAGAATATTCTGCCTTACCGCTTTTTTGCGAGGAAATATTAGACCTGTTATTAAGCAGATCTAAGCGAGCCCTCCTTTCCTACCTTATACTTCCATCTTTTTTTCGCAAAAAAAGCTGAGACAAACCTCAAGTTCAGAACAAATAATTGCTTTACTTGTTCCAATGATAGTTTTACTATCTAAACGTAATCTGGATCAATGAATACAAGTATCACAGCTAAAACAGCTTGGACTCCCATTCAACGTTTTTTTAGAATGTTGAGTCTGGATAGAAAAGATATTACCTATATCTACGTATATGCCATATTTGCTGGACTGATTACCCTGTCCCTTCCTCTAGGTATACAGGCAATCATCAGTTTGATCGCAGGGGGCACCATTTCTACTTCACTAATTATTTTGATCATTATCGTCACCATAGGAACGGCTCTAACGGGTATTCTTAAGGTGATGCAACTGGTGGTGACAGAAACGCTACAGCGTCGAATCTTTGCTCGGTCGGCTATGGAATTTGCTTTTCGCATTCCGCGCTTAAGTTTGGAAGGAACACTAAAAGAATATCCGCCAGAATTAGTTAACCGCTTTTTTGATACCCTGACCTTACAAAAGGGGGTGCCTAAAATATTGGTTGATTTTTCAACGGCTATTTTGCAGATTCTGTTTGGCTTGTTACTCATTTCATTTTACCACCCCTTCTTCGTGTTCTTTAGTCTTATACTGATCACCTTGGTGATTATTATAATGAGAGTGACCGGCCCACGAGGTCTCAAAACCAGTCTTGAAGAAAGTAAGTACAAGTATAAGGTGGCGCATTGGTTAGAGGAGATAGCTCGAACAATGACGACTTTCAAATTGGCCGGTGGAAGTGATCTTTCCATCCAGAATACAGATAAACTAGTGGCCGGCTACCTTGATACCCGCAAGAAACATTTCAGTATTCTGTTGGTGCAATATGGAAATATTGTAGCCTTCAAGACGATCGTAACTGGAGCTCTATTGTTGCTAGGGAGTTACTTGGTAGTAGAAAACCGCATTAATATCGGTCAGTTTGTCGCTGCAGAGATTGTGGTCATCTTGATCTTGAATTCAGTGGAAAAGTTGATCCTGTCTATGGAAACTATCTATGATGTACTTACAGCGGTGGAAAAGATTGGAGCAGTAACAGATCTTCCCTTAGAGGCTTCTAGTGGAACTGCCTTTGATCAGATTGACAGTGGAGAAGGAATGGAGGTGAAGATCGAGCGATTGAACTTTCAATTCCCCGATGCGGAGAAACGTACTATTAAGGACCTATCACTGCATGTTAAGTCCGGCGAAAAGATATGCATAGTGGGCTATAATCGATCCGGAAAATCTACCTTGATCAAGATCCTCAGTGGTTTTTATACCAGTTTCCAAGGGATGGTTAACTTCAATGGCTTTCCGATGCGGAGTCTAGCTATAGCAGATTTGAGGAAGCACATTGGAGATCACAGCCCCGAAGAAGATATTTTCGAAGGTACATTTATCCAGAATATCTGTTTAGGGCACGAGTCCATCGGTATGCAAGATGTAGTGAAGGCCTGTGAGCGAGTAGGATTGGCAGATTATATAGAGCAACTACCCTTGGGCTATCAAACGACCTTAATACCCGGTGGAGGGAATGTGCCACGCAGTATTCGGGCTAAAGTTATTCTTGCTAGAGGAATTGTGAAGCAACCACGTCTATTGGTGATGGAAGAATTTTTCACTCACCTTCCACAAGCGGATAGAGAACAAATATCTAAGACTTTGACTGGCCCAGAAAGTGACTGGACTATGATCGCAGTAACGAATGACCCGATTCTAGCGAGCAAGTGTGATAGAACCTTGATCATGAAGAATGGTAAGATCATTGAGGAAGGAACTTTTGAGGACATTCAGGAAAGTGAACATTTTTCTAAGGTCTTCAAAACAACCCGCAACTTCCCGAGGAAGCGCTAGTTGTTGTTGTAAAACATTTTACACCCAGGTTAAGCCATAGATTATGTTAAATATATCATCTAATAGTATCCAGACCAAGATAGCAACGGAAAAACTAGATTCCTTTGAAAACTTGAGTCTTTCTCCTGCCAACCGTATGTTCACACGTTGGCTGTGGGGTACGATGTTTTTTATCGTAGTTCTTTGTTTTTTGCCTTGGACACAGAATATCCAGTCTAAAGGTAAAGTGACAACCCTAAATCCAGACCATCGTCCACAGACCATTCATTCGACCATTGCAGGAAGGGTAGAAAAATGGTACGTACAGGAAGGCCAGTTGGTGAAGAAAGGAGACACCATCTTGTATCTGTCGGAAATAAAAGCAGAATACTTCGATAACCAACTGGTAGATCGGACCAATCAGCAGGTGAAAGCTAAGGAAGGAGCTGTGGTTGCCTATGGGAATAAGGCCAAGGCACTCAGTGATCAGATTTCCAACCTACGGGAAGAACTCGTTTTGAAACGGGCTCAGCTGAAGAATAAAATAACACAGGGCCAACTAAAGATCACGTCTGATAGTATTGCCGCTATCCAAGCAGATATTGATTATCAAATTGCTGTGCGACAATTTCAACGAGCCGACACGCTGAATAAACAGGGGATAAAGACCTTGACAGAAGTTGAAGACAAGCGATTGAAAGTGCAGGAAACGCAGGCAAAACAAGTGGCTGCATTCAATAAACTGGCCACTAGTAGTAATGAATTGGAAAATGCATTGCTGCAGCTTAATCAGGTGGAGTACGAGTACGGGCAAAAACTAGCGAAAGCTACTTCCGATCGATTTAGTACCCTATCTCAGCAATATGATACGGAGGCGAATGTCAATAAACTGAAGATCACCTCTTCCAACTATTCTAGAAGGTCAGATTTTTACTATATCACTGCTCCGCAGGATGCCTACATCACCAAGGCCATTGTCAATGGTATTGGGGAGACTGTCAAAGAGGGAGAGGCGGTTGTGAGTATTATGCCATCTGAATTCAATTTGGCGGTTGAGATGTTCGTGACCCCGATGGACTTACCGCTACTCCAATTGGGAGAAACAGTACGCATCCAGTTTGATGGTTGGCCGGCTATAGTCTTTGCTGGTTGGCCTGACGTTTCCTTTGGAACTTTTACGGGTAAGGTAGTAGCGATAGACAATATGATTACGACTAAAGAGAGTAAGTATCGTGTCTTAGTATCTCCAGATGATTCCGATAAAGAATGGCCAAAGGCACTTCGTCCAGGTTCAGGCGCTTGGGCCATCACACTCCTGAACGACGTACCGATATGGTACGAAGTGTGGCGTCAATTAAATGGCTTCCCGCCTGACTATTACTATCAGGACGAAATGGAAGAGGATGTACCTAAAATGAAAGCCCCACTAAAATCTGTAAAATAATGAGGCGGATGCTGCTATTCGGCTGGGTATTTATCCTACTCAGCACACCGGAACTTTGGTCACAGACGAACAACGAAAAGATTCAACTTAGCCAAGAAGCTTATTTTGATTGGATCGTACGTCATCACCCTTTTGCCATGCAGGCCAATCTAGTTATAGAAGAGGCTGAGGCCGTTATGCGAAGAGCTAGAGGTGGTTTTGATCCAAAACTTGAAGGGGAATGGGATCAGAAATTCTTCGATGGAAAATCCTATTACCACTTGGCTCAGGGAGGATTAAAAATCCCAACATGGTATGGACTGGAAGTAGGTGCAGAATATGGTTGGACAGATGGGATTTTTCTAAACCCAGAACGTACCCTACCTTCTGTTGGTCAAGCCGCCTTCGGTGTCACCGCGAATGTCCTGCAAGGTTTGGTTATAGATAAACGTAGAGCAGACTTGCAGAAGGCGAAAATCTTTCAGCAAGCCTCAGAGGTAGAACGTCGACAAGTACTCAATGACCTATTGATGGATGCGGGGGGTTCTTATTGGGCGTGGACCTTAGTATACAATGAACTTTTAGTATACGAACAAGCCTATGAGTTTTCTCTGGAACGTTTTCGAGGTATACGGGAAAGTTTTATTCAAGGAGATAAAGCGGCGGTTGATACTTTAGAAAGTTGGATACAAGTGCAAGATTGGGAGAATCAGCTGGCTGATGCTGAGCTTAAATATCGTAAGGCAAGTTTAGAGTTATCGAATTTCCTCTGGTTGAATAAAGAGGTACCCTTAGAGGTGAATGAGCGAGTTGTTCCATTGCTATTGGCAGATCTGACGGTCCTTACGCCGAGTAGGGAAGCTGTACAAATCAATCTGGATAACTTGGGGAGTACTCAACCAGATTTACAACTGTACCAGTATAAACTAGCTAGTCTAGATGTAGATCGGCGTTTGAAGCAAGATAAATTAAAACCAGTCCTACAGCTGAAATATTATTTGCTTGGTAATGGCTTGGATTTCACCCCCGATGAAAACGGGAACGGTAATGGCCTTGGTTTAGGAGAATTGTTTGGTGAAAATTACAAAGTAGGAGCCACCTTTCGATTTCCTCTATTTCTACGTAAGGAGCGAGGAGATTTGGAGCTGGCTCGCCTAAAGATTCGTGATAACTCCTTGCAGCTGCAGCAAAAACAGTTGGAGTGGGGTAACAAAGTGGAGAGTTATTTCGCCGAGTTGGAAAACATGTCGGGGCAGATTGATCGCTTAGATAGTATGGTTGATAATTATCGATCACTATTGGAAGTAGAGGGAGTGAAGTTCGAAATCGGTGAAAGTTCAATATTTTTATTGAATAGTCGTCAAGTGAAGTTGTTGGAGGCCCAGCTTAAATTGGCTAAGGTGCGATCCACGTGGCATAAAGCACAACTTGGATTCGACTGGGCGAGCGGGGTTATCGGGCGTTAGGGTAAGCCGATCCGTTTTTTACAGCTAAGTTTCCGTTGAAAAGGAGCTGTTTTTGTGGTAATAATTGCTTGTAAGAAGCGGGCAAGCAAGTGACTAATGGCAGTTTTCGTGCATTTTTTTGTGGTAATAGTTGGAAAATGTCTTTTGTGATGATTGCGTTTTTGACTAATCTTCATGTCATAATAGATTTAATTTCACAAAACACTACTTGCAGACATGCTACACAGAAACGCTATCATTCCTACCCTCTTTCTAACCCTATTGCTAATTGCTTGTTCCAAAGAAACAGAAGTTCCGATCATGGTGGTTGCGGATTTTTGGGCAGCCGGTAACACAGAGATTCTCCAATGTGATGTAGTTTCTTTTAATTCCAATCGAGATAATGTCAGCACCTGGGAATGGACTTTTGAAGGTGGTACACCAAGTACTGCAAATACGGCTGCTGCTACGGTATACTATGAGACTCCTGGTAACTACGCTGTAACTTTAAAGGTAACCAATGTAGAATCGGGCTCACAAGATGTGATCGTCAAAGAAGGGTTTGTCAAAGTATCTGCCATAGAATCGCCTTTTTATGCAGGTACAGTTTGGGTAGACACAGATATCATTACGACCAGTGACCCCACGGTATATGAGAAAATTGAAGCCAAAGGCCAGGAGATGCGAGACCTGTATGATCGGAGAGTAGAACAGACATTAACACTTGATGCCCACGTATTTGAGGTTACCTTTACAGATGGCAAGGTCATAGAGGTTCTAATCAATCCAGAGATTTCAGCAACAGTCGGCAGGCGCTATGCCGAAGATTATGGTAAAGCCATCGGCCGACTACCCGAATTCCTCCGGGAGGGATTCTTAACCGTTGCTGTGCATAGAGGAGATTTTGTAATGGCTGCAGGAGGAGGACAAATGATTGTCCATGTGGATAATACTGCCGCCAAGCTAGAAAATGGATTTACTGAAGAGATGATCTGTCATGAAGCAGGGCATCTATCGCTATTTCATTTGGATCAAGATCAAGCTTGGCGAGGTGCTCAACAAGTTGATCCCGTTTTTATTTCGGACTATGCAGCAGAATTCCCTACTAGAGAAGACGTCTCCGAAACCATCCTCTTCTATTTGGCGGTAAAATATAAGGCGGACCGAATTTCAGAGCAAGACTACAATCGTATTTCTTGCAGTATCCCGAATAGAATTGCACTGTTCGATGCGCAGGATTTTGCTATATATCCTTGGAACTAACGGTACTACCGAATATTGACCGGGTCAGATATAGTTGGCAGAAGGCGCAATTTGGGTGGGTGTATGCCATTAGAAAAATAGGGCAACCAGGTAACTATAGAAACCTTAATAGAGGAATGAGGTAGGCTGTAGTGGTTCAGGTCGTTATAGCCTGATCATCCTGGTCTGGCGATAAAAATGGGTTGATAAAAGCCTGATTCATCTGGCATCAGCCACTCAATTTTACTAAATCCCGCTTCCGTAAACAAATCACTCATCTCTGAACGAGTAAAGGCTGCGTACTCAGCCTTTCGCACCTTTGTCTCAAATTCGTTGTTACCCCCCTTCAAGGTGAAATGGTCAACGATATAGGTATGGTTCTCTTGCCATTCCCATAGTTGAAAAGTAATGGTCTTTATTCCATCTACTACACTTATAACGGGTGTAGTTGAAGTTGGCTTTTCTTTCAATAGGAGGTCATAGTCCCGTGTACTTCCTAGGAATATACCCTCCGAATTCAATTTTGCGCTAACATTCTCTAGTGCTAACAAGAAATCTGTAGGGTTCTTTAGGTGTGGTAGGGAATTGTCGAAGGAGATGATGACATCAAATTGACTGGGGACTTCGGTAGCCAACTGTCGAATGTCTGCTACCTGGAAGGTCACTGGAAGTGCCCTTTTATGCGCTTCTTCTTGGGCTCTTTGTATGGAAGCGGAGCTAATGTCTGTTCCATGAACATGATAGTTTAGCTCACTTAATCCTAATGCTTGGGTACCTATCCCGCAGGTGCAATCCAAGATTCGATCGGGTCTATTCGAAAGGTGAGATTGTAAGAGTTCATCAATAACTTTTGCCTGGCGTTTTATGGAGGCATTCCAGTCTTGATAAACTAAGTGATAATCCTCTGCCAAGGAGTTGTAGAAGCTCGCTGCTGATTTTTCGGATTCCGTATTCACAGTGCTGATGAGGTCTGAAAAGAGTTCTGGATTTGTTCCATATAGATCTTTACCGCTTCTTCCGGTGCTTGTTCCAGAGTACATAGGCAGTGATAGCTCCAATTAAGAACAAGGCAATGGAAATGATTTCGGCCTGAGTTAAAGTAGCGCCTAGTACTTGATAATCATCATTAATCCGGATCTTCTCGATGAAGAAGCGCTCAACTCCGTTGAACATCAAATAAATGGCAAACAACATACCTGGGATGGCCAACCGTTTTCTGATGCCCCACAGAATACCACCAATCGTAAAAGATATGATGGATTCATACATTGGAGTAGGGTATACCCCTGGATCAAGTCGGTTGCAATAATTGCCTGTACAACCTTCAATGGGGACCCCCTCATTCAATACGTTTTGTGGGTAGTCGTAAGACCATAACCAGTCTGGTAAAAACCACCAACTAGGCTGAGCTGCGGCTGTAATGCCCCAGTCCCCATCTCCTGAAAAGTGACAACCTAATCGGCCTACCCCATAAGCGATGATCAAAGCGGGAGCTACTGCATCTATTGCATGAATGATTGGAATCTTCTTTAGGCGTAAATAATAGGCTACACTGAAGAAACCAACAATTAACCCCCCATAAATGGCCAGTCCACTTCCCGATAAAAAGGTACGGATCGGATCTTCAAAGAATGCGGGTAAGTCTTCAATCAAAGCAAAAATCTTGGCACCAATCACACCAGAAATAGCAGCAATCATGGTGATATCCCCAATACGATCATGCGGATACACCTCAACGGTTTCTACCCCTTTCCCTGCTTTACTCCTCTTCAGCCCATCCCAGTATTTTAGGCCAACCAATAGAGCTGCCAATAACACTCCAATCCCCACGCTACCATCGCCAGAAAGCAGAAACCCAGAAGGATCAGCTTGAAAACTTCCAAAATTGGTGGCAATCCCAAAACCCTTGAATCCCAATATGAAACCAAATAAGGCATTGGAAAATAAATCCCAGGCAGTAGCGCCCTTTCCCGTGTCTACTTTTACTAAACTAGGGGTGAAGACTCCTTCCTCTGCCTTTCGTTTTAATTCCTTGTACAACAGAAAGGCTGCACTTAGTATGGCTAGGACGAGAAAAAAGCCGAAGGTTTTGAACACGGAAGTCCAGTTGTCAACCGGAGTGCCAAAGAGTGCATGAAAGAAATACGACAGATCAGGATACATAGGTTAGAAAGTGTTTGAACAGCAAAAATAGGAAATTAAAGTTTCGAGCTGATGGAGCAACGCAAGTTCTAGCTCTTGCTGTAGGAATGGCAAATTCTGCCCGCTTGCTTAGCCCTATAAATAGAACTCCTTTATCGGTTGAACACCCCTAGTACTTTAACAAAAAATTAAAAAATTGGTGGAAAGGCTTGACAAGCAGACGTTCTTGTCTTACATTTGTAGTGTATTAGTTAAGTAGTACACTAAATCACTAACCAACTATGATACAATTAAAAGACCTCTCATTCAGCTACAGTAAGGGCGCGATGCTCTTCGAGGGGTTGGAATTGTCCATACCTGGCGGGAATATATACGGGCTTCTGGGAAAGAATGGAGCCGGTAAGACGACGCTCTTGAGTTTGATCTCTGGATTATTATTCCCCAAATCGGGGAGCTGTGAGGTCTTAGGACATATACCTAGAAAGCGCCAACCCTCTTTTCTCTCAGACTTATACTTCATACCGGAAGAATTACACATACCTGCGATGAGAATAAGCACTTTTGTGGCTACTTATTCTCCTTTTTACCCAAAGTTTGACCGAGCTCAATTTTCTAAGCTGCTATCAGAATTCAAATTGAGCGAAGAACTAAAGATGAATAAATTGTCCTACGGACAGAAGAAGAAAGTCATCTTAAGTTTTGGTTTGGCCACCAATTGTAAATTGTTGATCCTGGATGAGCCTACAAATGGCCTGGATATTCCATCTAAGACTCAGCTTCGAAAGATATTGGCTGGGGCGATTTCTGAGGATCGTACATTTATCATATCCACTCACCAAGTGAGAGATCTTGCCAATTTGATGGATCCAATCATCATTATTAACCAGGGTAAGATCATTTTTCAAGAATCTATCGAATCCATCAATAACAAATTACAGTTCCAATTAGCTTTTAGAGAACCCAACGCATCAGAGGTGATCTACTCGGAACGTGTACCTGGTGGCTTCATGACAATAAACCCCCAAAATGGGGAAGGAGAGGAAGAAGTAGACCTGGAAGTGCTATTTAATGCGGTCATCGAAAAGACCGACTATTTCACTGATTTATTTAAAACCGACTACGATTATGCAAACGAATAACCTACTGGATCTGCGTCGTCTAGGCCTGCTGTTGAAGGAGGAGATGAGCTTGCAGTATCTCCGGTATCTTCTGGGCTTAGGAGTGGTGTTTGGAGGGCTGTTTATGATTTGGTGGATCAACGCCGCCGGGATTTTCTCAACGGAGAAGCAACAATTAGAAGAATTTCATTACATCTGGTTTGCCGTCATTTTGTTATGCGGCGGGGCGTTCTTCTCAAGCTTAGCTTTTGTTCATTTTGGGGCAAAAACATCAAGATTGTTTTACCTCAATTTGCCTGCCTCTAACTTCGAAAAGTATACCGCTAAGTGGCTTATAACCGGACTAATATACCCATTGGCCATCTGGGTAGTTTATCTCATTTTTTCCTGGTTGGCCAATAAGGTAAATATACAGTACACAGAAGGTACACCTTTTGCACAGCTACCAGCCTTTGGGGAGACGACTTGGCTGTTTATGAGAATATATTTCGTCTCCCAAACCATCTTCTTGGCGGGAGCCGTATTCTTCCATCGCTATGCCATATTTAAAACGGCTTTCTCCTTGATGCTGGTGCAAATATTCTTGATGTTGTTTGTTTACCTATGTGCCCGAATTATTTTTCCAGAGATGTTCGAAGGTTGGACAGCCCCTGCGTCACCCAATCAAGTTTACCAGATAACTGACACCTTTAAAGACTTTGTAAACAATCGACTAGAACAGGTCCTAGAGTATGTGTTCTGGCTTGCATTGGCCCCTATAATGCTTGTGATCGGCTTTTTTAAACTTACCGAAAAAGAGGTGTAAGATGGATTTTAAAAGACAAAAAGCAATCTACATACAAATTGCCGACTATCTGCTGGAAAACATCCTTGCTGGTGTTTTGGTCAAAGGGGATAAAGTGCAATCGGTGAGGGAGATGGCAGCTACCGTACAGGTCAATCCAAATACGGTAGTACGCTCCTTCAATTACTTGCAAGACCGAGGAATAATTACGCAGCGAAGAGGAATTGGCTATTTCGTAGCGGAAGATGCTTTGGAAAAAACCCAAGCCCTGAAGCGCGAAATATTCATTCAACAGGAATTACCCGAACTGTTTAAAATGATGAAATTATTAGGGATGAATTTCGATGATATTCAGCAGATTTATCATCGACAATCCAACGGAGCAGGAGCACAGTGATAAGACTACAAAGAAATTACCCAACTGTACAAGAAAATTAAATCACCATGACTGTTATTCTTTCAATTATCCTGTCTTTAATCTGGGCCCTGTTCTTTGGATTTGTGCCTAATCTCTAACTCCTCTATCAAATCTTGTAAGATGAAAACCAGTAGTAAATTATTAATAGGCTTATTGGCGGTGATGATGACGATGATCCTGACTTTCTTAATTACGGCGCGCATGAACGCGGAGGTTAGGAGCCCAGAGGAAAGAGCGAGTCGTGATCACGGAGATGTGCAAGGAAACGGGCAAGTAGGGGTTGACCTTCGCTCAATAACAGATTACACTTCTGTGGCTTTGCATGCCAATATGGATGTGGAAATGAGTACGGCATTTGAGCAGATAGAAGTTTCAGCAGAGGACAATCTCTTTGGAAATATCATTACCAAAGTAGAGAAGGGGACGCTACATATCCATTGGAAAGAGGGCGAATGGGCTAGGGCCACCTTACCGGTGAAAATAAAAGTTCCATTAGCTGCGGTGAATACCTTAGTAATCAATGACAGTGGGTTCATTACCGTGACTGATACCATTGCAGGCGATACTTTGCGACTTAGAGGATATGGTAATGGCGATATGGCCTTAGCCGCTAAGGTAGATTACCTAGATGCTGAGATTCATGGTAATGGTAATATGGATGTAGAGGGCGCTGCAAATCACCTGGATTTGGCAATTTATGGATCTGGTGATCTGACCGCTTTTGATCTATCGGTACAGACTGCCGGGATTCGCACCGAAGGAAATGGAGGAGCTAAAATTCAAGTTGCCGAAACTTTGAAGGGTGTGACCCACGGGCGAGGTCATATTCGACTGAAGGGCGCGGCCGATACTAAGGATTTTAAGGCAAGGAATGGCCGCTTGATTCTCCTTGAATAGGAATAAGCGATAGAATAAATGATCGATTTCTAATCACGAACTCTCCTTAATCTACCAATGGTTCGTACGATTTTCTCACACATGCCTATCCTGGTCATGCAGGGGAATCCTACGCCAAAAAAACAATCTATTATGAAATCATTGACTGTTGAGCAAGTAGGCAAACTCATTTTCTTCTATTTACTAATGACTCTCCCGTTCTTGGCTTTGGCTCTAAGTGCATCCGCCCAGAACACCAGTTATCGCTCTATTCTAGAGGAGTCATTTGGTGATCATCAATCAGGAGCGACCGCTATCGTGGCCAAGAAAGGCAAGATCTTGTATCAAGATGCGATTGGAAATGCCAATATGGAACTTGGCGTAGAGATGAAAATGGAGCATATTTTCCGCATTGGATCGATTACCAAACAATTTACTGCCGTAGCGATCATGCAATTGGAGGAGCAAGGTAAATTATCGATTCAAGATCCCATTACAAAGTTTATTCCGGATTACCCTACACACGGACATACCATCACCGTAGAACATCTGTTGACACATACTTCAGGGATTAGAAGCTATACCGATATGGATAGCTTTGGTAGTATGTTTAGAAAGGATATGACCCCAGAGGAACTAGTGGCTGTTTTTAAGGACGAGCCGATGGATTTTGTTCCGGGCGAAAAATTCAATTATAATAACTCTGGCTATATCCTTTTAGGAGTGATTATTGAAAAGGTCAGTGGTCTCTCCTATCAGGAATATGTACAAAAGAATATGTTTGACCCATTGGGAATGACCGCTTCCTATTACGGCAGTGCGAGTCAAGTGATTCCGCAGAGAGTGGCAGGTTACCAAGGAGCAAGAGGAGATTATCGCAATGCCGATTACCTCAGCATGACACTACCTTATGCAGCAGGCTCCCTACTATCTAATGTGGCGGATCTCTATACTTGGACCCAGGCAGTTCATGCACATCAGTTGGTAAGCGCTAAAAGCTTGGCAAAGGCCTTTTCTCCATTCGAACTAAACGATGGGAAAGAATCAGATTACGGCTATGGCTGGACTTTAAGTAAGATCTATGACAGACCGGCAGTAGAGCATGGCGGAGGCATCAATGGTTTCTTAACTGAATCCATCTATATCCCTGAAGAAGAACTCTTTGTGGCAGTCTTCTCCAACTGTAATTGTCAATCCCCTAGCCCTGCCGCTAATAAGATGGCCGCGCTCGCCTTGGGAGAGTTAAAGGCTTTTACCAAGGTGGAATTAAGTGCCGATAAGCTGCAAGAGTATGTAGGCATTTATGAAAATGAAGAGGGAAACAAGCATAAGATTGTGGTAGAAGATGGAAAGTTGTACACGATGAGTCGGGGAGGAAATCGCTATGAATTAAATCCAATGGGAAAGGATTGGGTTTTCTTTAACGATAATTTACGTACCGCTCAGTTTGTAAGAGAAACAGAAGGCAAAGTGGTTGCTATCAAAGCTTATGAAAGAGGGAGCTATTTGGGCACTGCCAAAAAAACTGCAGAGAAGGTAGAAGCCAAGCAAGCTATCACCTTATCTGAGTCAGAATTGCAGGAATACACTGGGACCTATGATATGGGACCCTTCAAGATCAAAGTCACGCTTGAAGAGGGTAAGCTGTACGGTAAGCCAGATGGAGACGGCAAAGCTGAACTATGGCCTAGTGCTAAGGATGAGTTCTTTTTGAAGGTAGTTGACGCTACAGTGGAATTCCTTCGTGTAAATGGTAAGGTGCAAGGCATGAAAGTAACGCAAGGTGATGCGCAACTAGAGGGGAGTTTGATGGCAGAAGTAGAGCCTAAAGAAGCAACAGTGAGCAGCAAGGGCGCTACAGACCTTTCGATATACACAGGTGTCTACGCATCAGAGGGACGGCACTTGAAGGTCACTTTGGAGAATGGCTTTTTGTATGGCCAACCGGATGATGATACCAAAGAAAAAATGAAGCCGAATGGACCAGACAGCTTCGAAGTAGATACATCGGATGGTGGCCAAGTGAAGGTGACTTTCAAACGCGACGGGGAGAAGGTTGTTGGGATTAAATTGGAAATGAGTAGTGGACATGAAATGGTAGCGCAGAAGATTAAGTAGTGTGCGCTTGTGAAGGTGGGAAACGCTAACCACCAAAATTGTCAGAGAAGGATTATTCACTCCTTAAACAAACAGCAATGTCACATATACCTTCTTTAAATAATCGATGTTCACTAGGATTAGCCATTTTGGTCATGATCATGATGAATGGTTTTTCTCTCCTTGGACAGGATGCCAATCCTTACGAAACCATCCTTGCACAGGAATTTGAGGCCTATCAATCTGGTGCAGCCGTTCTGGTGGTAAAGGAAGGGGAGACCCTATTTAGGGGAGGTATTGGTTTCGCTAACATAGATCAAGGAGAGAAAATCTCTCCGACACATTTATTTCGAATTGGTTCCATTACTAAGACATTTACGGCAGTTGCCATTTTGCAATTGACTGAGCAGGGAAAACTGGATATTTCGGATCCAGTACAGGCCTATCTACCGGACTATCCCAAAAATGGTAAGGAAATGAGGATTGAACATTTGCTAACCCATACTGCTGGTATTAAGCCGTATACGGGTATGGCGGAGGTAGCTCATCTACAAGATAAAGCTGCAACACCAGAGCAAATTATTGATGTTTTTAAAGATGCTCCCACGGAATTTACACCGGGAGAACAATACCGGTACAACAACTATGGGTACATCCTTCTGGGAGCCATTATTGAGCAGGTGAGCGGGATGCGTTATGGTGCGTATTTGGAGAAAGCAATTTTTAAGCCTTTGGGTATGAAGGACACCTACTTTGGAGATGCACAGGAAGCTACCAAAGAGCAGGCAATAGGATACGAGCAAGACAATGGAGCTTATCAGCATGCACCTTATTTGAATATGGCCATTCCCTATGCTGCCGGAGGTCTAGTATCAACAGTGGATGATCTTCACAAATGGATGCAAGCATTACAAGCAAATAAAGTGATTAGCGAATCGAGCTTGCAACAGGCATTTTCATCCTACCGACTTGAAGGTGGGGCTTCTACTCCCTATGGCTACGGTTGGCAACTGGCCGAGCTATACGGGCAGCAAGTAGTAGGCCATGATGGCGTTATTCAGGGCTTCCTGTCCAACATGATCTATTTGCCTAAGGAAGATCTATTCGTAGCCGTATTGTCTAACTGTACTTGTAAAAACCCAGTCGGACTGGCTAATAAACTGGCAGCTTTCGCTATCGGTGAATATCCTCTGGTGTCAAAAGGACCACTAGATGCCAGTACCATAGATCCATACGTTGGCCAATATCAGTATGAGGGAAAGAGGAAGCATGAGATCTTTCATGAAGACGGGCAACTATATAGTCTTACTACTGGAGATCGACGACGGCCGCTCTACATGGGTGCAACAGATCAATTCTTTTTCGAGGAAGGCCTGATCAGTATTGAGTTCGTGCGGAATGAAGCGGGTGAAGTCGTGGGCTTGAAGCGGGTCGAAGCAGGCAAAGTAGTAGCTGAGGCTGCCAAGCAATCGAATACTGTAGCCCAAAAGGAGGCTATCCAGCTCAAAGCAAAAGAATTGCAGGAATATGTGGGAAAATATGATTTAGGTCCCTTTCATCTATTCATCACCTTGGAGGAAGACAAGCTTTTTGGCCAGCCCGAAGGGCAAAGCAAAGAGCAGTTGTTTGCTAAAGCCAAAGACCACCTCTTTCTAAAGACGGTGGATGCAGAAATGGAATTCTTCCGTAAGGACGGCCAGGTGCAAGCAGTGAAAGTGACCATTGGCAACAATAGTTTCCAAGGAAAACTGGTCCAGGACTAGATCCACAACAAATTTGACTTAAGAACCACTTCCATATAATTTTATTCCAATCCAGGGTTTGAGCGTTGCTCAGACCCTTTTTTTAGTCTTCTATTTATGAATACTTATCTACCTTTGCGCCCATGATCCCACCAGCACAGATCAAGGCCCGGGCCAAAGATGAACGTAAGGCCAATAAGAAGTTCTTTAATCGTTTGGCGAGGCAAAAGCCTAAGCACTTGGATCAAACGGTAGCCCAACTGCACGATGAGGTTTTTGAGGAAATCGACTGCCTGGTTTGCGCCAACTGCTGCAAAACTACTAGCCCTATCTTTATCGACAAGGACATTGATCGGATTGCTCGCCACCTGGGCCAGCGACCAGCTGACTTCGTAGACCAATATCTACACCTGGACGAAGATGGGGACTACGTTCTGAATGAAGCCCCTTGCGCCTTTCTGGGCGAGGACAACTATTGCTCGATCTATGAGGTTCGTCCCCGAGCCTGCCGGGAATATCCCCATACGGACCGAAAGAACTTCCATCAAATTCTAGGTCTTACGTTGAAGAATACGGCGGTTTGTCCGGCGGTATTTGAGGTGGTGAAGCGGTTGCGGGATGTTTTCTAAGTTCTAAACTACTACCAATCCCTTCTCATTAATCTCCTGTAACTTCGCTACATGTGTCTGATTTAGTAGAGCCTCTTGTAGAGGCGTCTCAATCTTCACATAGTTGTCGGTGAAGCCTGACATCATGCCAGGAGTCTTACTTTTTTCGAAGAGGATAGGGCGGGTTTGCCCTAGATGCTGCTCGTAGAAGTAACGGCGCTTTTTCTCGCTAAGGATAGTTAGCATCTGGTTGCGTCGTCGTCGTTCCTGCATAGACACAGGGTCTGGCATTTCAAAGGCCAGCGTATTTGGCCGCTCAGAATAGGTAAAGACGTGGAGATAGGAGATATCCAAGCTATTGATGAAGCGGTAGCTTTCGAGGAAATCTTCCTCTGTCTCTCCAGGGAAGCCTACAATCACATCTACACCAATACAGCAGTGCGGCATCAGCTCCTTAATTTTTGCCACACGCTGTTCGTAAAGCTCTCGCTTGTAGCGACGGCGCATCATTTTGAGCTGCTTGTTGTTGCCGGATTGTAGCGGCATATGGAAGTGGTGAGCGAATCGCTTGGATTGCGCTACGAAGGCTATGATTTCGTCCGTGCAGAGATTGGGTTCGATAGAGGAAATGCGGAATCTTTCGATGCCTTCTACCTCATCCAACTGGCGAATCAAGTCGATAAAAAGCGCTTCCTTCTTCGGTTTTACGCCTTCAATCACCTCGGTACCATTGCCAAAGTCACCAATATTCACCCCGGTCAGGACGATTTCTTTCACGCCCATTTCCGCAATTTTCCTGGCATTGGCCACCACGCTTTCTACCGTATCACTCCGGCTCTTACCGCGAGCCAGTGGAATCGTGCAGAAGCTACATTTATAATCACAGCCATCTTGCACTTTCAAAAAAGATCGCGTACGATCTCCGAAAGAGAAAGCGTTGACGAAGTCTTTGGCTTCCTTGACTTCTCCGGCTTGTACCATGCCTTTGTCGGTCGACTTAGACAAGTCATCAATGAAGTCCAGGATGCGGAATTTCTCCGCTGCTCCAAGTACCAGGTCAACGCCTTCTATATTGGCTATTTCTTCAGGTTTAAGTTGTGCGTAACACCCTACGACGGTCACAAAGGCCTGAGGATTTTTACGCAAAGCGCGCCGAACGATCTGCCGGCACTTGCGATCTGCAAAGTCAGTTACGGAGCAGGTATTAATCACATAGATATCTGCTCCTTCATCAAACTTATTCTCCGAATAGCCAGCCTTCTCGAACAAGCGGCCAATGGCAGAAGTTTCGGAGTAATTTAGTTTGCAGCCTAAAGTGTAAAATGCAACTGATTTTGGCGTCGCCATATCTCGATCATTTACTTCGCTAATCCTCGGGTTCCCAATTTTCACTTTGGAAATAACCCCTTGTCATCGTATTTGGTTCAAAATGAGGCGCAAAGATACGAGAGTCAAAAGGATTTGAGAAGAAAAGAGTAGGGATTTAAGTGGAAAACGATTATTCTGAAACCTTTCCTCTAATGTTCCAATTCACACTTTCTCCAGGGATCCGAACACCGAAAGGAGACCAGGTATTATCAAGAGATTTAAACAGCCAATCCCCATTGGCGATATTTGGGCCGGCGTCACAACCAATGGATTGACTCTGCTGATCGTGTGTTAGGCCAATGCTTATCCAAAGATCATTCCCGTCAATATTGATTGGCGTACTGAGGATGTGTTCATTCCATTCAGGGACTTGTATCCCCGTAGTAACATTCGCGCGATACAGCTCAGCACCAGGAGTATTGTCGCTACCCTCCCCGTAGATGATCACTTCTACTTTTTGCGGAACCACACCCATGAAAAAAGAAACACTAGTCAACTGCTGACCGGTATAAGCGCTCGTTTCGTTTGAGGTGAAGCGTGCAGCTGCTTCATGGTATCCTACTTCTAAGATGGGGCCGGTTAGGTTGGGTCCATCATAACTAAATGCAAAATTTTCTTCATTATCTTTTTTACAACCGATAGACACGATCAGGCCAATAGCAAGTAGGAAAGTTAACTTCTTCATATTGATTGTTTTTTGAGTAAAATCCTTAGCAAATAGGCTGTTTAGGCCTACTCCACAAATGTAAGACAGATTTAATCCAAATGCAGTTCTCCGTGCTTAAAGTATTGTTAATGAGAAGCAGATCTCTTTTTCAAACTGTTAAAGGGGCTCTTCTAGATGAAATATGCTTTAACAAAACAGGGCTTTTTTCGAGCTATTTGGATTTTTATTTTGAAAACTAGCTGATTGCAAATTTTTATTTTGAATAAAGCTGTTTTTTTGTTAAATTGTTTGACTGCTGTGTGGTGAAGGCAAATTTACGAGAACTCGGTATGAGCAGTTGCCTAGCTAGGCTATGTCATCTCTATTTAGCTATCCACGTACATAAAAACAATGATCATGAAAACACATCAACGAGAAATACTCATCTACTACAATCCAACTTCAAGTGTTGGCCGCAAAACCGTAGCTTATGCACAAGGTGCCGGACTTCATGTTAAATCTTACGCCTTTTCGCGTTCTCCTTCTACCAGCACCAGCTGGAAGCAGATTTTGCAATTTCTGGATGTTCATCCCAGAGAGCTGATGAACAAGGCTCATCCTTATTATCAGCAACATATCAGAGGACGTGATTTTGACGATGAATCCTGGATTAAAGTGATTCAGAATAACCCTGATCTGATCAAATCTCCGATCGCTGTTAGAGGCCAAAAAGCGATCGTTTGTCAGACACCAACTGATATCTATAAATTAGCTAATCAATTCAAAGCCAGTTAAGGATAAATAAGGTTTAGTTTGCAGGTGAAACTTCCAGATCAGAAATCATACCTGCCCCAACCTGTTTTTTGAGCTCCGTTCCGTAAAAAGTCGAGAAGGGAATGGATTATTATTTTTCTTTTTCATACTTTTGAACATCTAATCACGTAAAGTTAAGTTCGAGACATGTCTTTTGAAGTGGTGGGTAGACTACACAAGAAATTTGATACTGAAAACAAGACTGAGACTTTCCAAGCACGAGAATTCGTGTTAGAGGTAGAAAGTGGAAATTATCCGCAATTCGTCAAGTTTCAGTTGGTTCAGGATCGATGTGCCCTCTTGGACCCCCATGAAGAAGGTCAGAACATAAAAGTACATTTCGATCTTCGCGGTCGAGAATGGAACGGCAAATACTTCACAAACCTCAATGCTTGGCGGATTGAAAATCCAGAACCAAGCCCAACTACAGCCCCCTCTGCGTCAGACGATGGTTCTTTCCCATCAATGGCTGATGATCCCGGAGATTCAGCAGATGATGATCTACCTTTCTAAAGAAAGATCTGAAGGACTAGAATTCATCTGCCCCGTTCACGCTTTATAATCCCTTTGGTATCCTAAGAGATACCACTAATTACTACTCTAAATTATAGTCCATAACTCACGTCTTGACAGTAGTCAGCGGAGTTCCTGCAATGATATTCCCGAATTGAAGTAAAAACAGCCTGCTTCTACCTGGCATTCTATTGCCGGAAAAGACTGAAAAATAACCGACATCCCCCCACGGCGCCTGATCTCTCTTGAAGAGACGGGCGCTTGTTGGTTGTTTTCTCCCTCCTTATGCTCCTTCCAATTGGGCCAATACAACAGCTGGCCCCATTTTTGAGTTATGTATAGGAACATACTTTATAAATGATGAACTCTGAGAGATGGGTTCTGGGACTGTACTATAATCATGAAGAACAAAAAACTAAGCCTAGTACTTTATCTTGCACTATGTGCAACTAGTTTATCTGCACAGTATTTGGCAGGGCTTGCAGCGGTATGGAACGATAAGTTTGATGAATGGGAGGTGTTTACGGAAGACGAACAAGCTGGCGAATTACGTGTGAAGTGGGCATTAGGCGATGATTGGACGGAGTGGGACTACCGAATGGGCGATTTTGTGGGACATATTAAACAGAAATGGAGAAATAATCCC
This sequence comes from uncultured Lewinella sp., assembly GCA_913057785.1. Classification (GTDB taxonomy): domain Bacteria; phylum Bacteroidota; class Bacteroidia; order Chitinophagales; family Saprospiraceae; genus DT-111. The sequence continues at coordinate 62,955 of CAJXPD010000001.1, forward strand.
AATCAGTGGGAAGTTAGAGGTGATAATGAGATTGTTTCTATTCAGACGGTCTGGAATAATGATTTCCGGGAATGGAGAATTTCTGATGGAACTCATCAATTGAAACTTAAACGAAAATACAGCAATGTAATTGACGAGTGGGAAGTGGACAGCCAAGATTGGGGCTTCTTTGAGATGTTTACGCAATGGGAGGGGGATCCTAGAGAATGGAATATCACTGATGAATTAGATGAGGGATTGAGTTTTCCGGTTAAAATGGCGCTGGTATTTGTTGTTATGTATCATAGCCTTCCTCGTTAGTAAAAGGCACCAAGCTCGCCAGATTCAATTAGAATAGAATGGACATTCACGTAGCTGCGGATTTGATCGAAAAAGCAGTAACAAGGCAAGAGGCAATTTGGGCTGACCTTGGAGCAGGAACCGGCACCTTCACGCAGGCGCTGCAACAGCTATTGCCAAGTGGTAAAGTATATGCAGTAGATAAAAGCCCGCATGCACTTTGGAGGTTGCCTCAGCACGCTTCTGTTCCGATGGAAATAGTAGATGCAGACTTTACCAAGCCTCTAGACCTGCCACCCTTAGATGGCATTTTGATGGCAAATGCCCTTCATTATATAGATCAACCGGGGACGCTGTTGAGTCAGCTGACGGAGCTATTGAAACCTGAAGGCGTATTTCTGCTAGTAGAATATGAAACTAATCGGCCGAGACCACCTTGGATTCCCTTTCCGATTCCATTTGATGCCTTTAAAGAGATAGCTTTGGAAGTGGGGTTGACCCCGCCCGTTCAAATCGGGAAGGTTTCATCTATGTACGGCCACGATCACATTTATGCTGCGATGAGTCAGTGGACCCCTCGATAGGAATCCACTGGAGCTGTATAGATAAGAAAGCGTTCTTAGGCGGCTAGTATCTGTGCGGCGTGATCTTTGGCGGTTACCTTGCTGATAATGCGTTCAATCTTACCGTTTTCGTCAATGACAAAGGTGGTTCTGAAAATGCCCATATACTTCTTGCCAAACATCTGCTTCTCTCCCCAAACACCATAGGCATTAAGCATGGTTTGTTCGGTATCAGCAATTAGAGGAAATGGGAGATCGAACTTCTTAATGAAATTTTGATGTTTACGTTGACTATCTGCACTTACCCCTACAATAGCGTAGCCATTTTTCTTGAGGAGTCCATAGTTGTCTCTCAAATTACAAGCCTCTTCCGTACAAGTGGGAGTGTTGTCTTTTGGGTAAAAGAAGATAACTAGTTTTTGTCCTTTGAAATCACCTAAGGAGATGGTTTCCCCATTTTGATTTGGGCCTGAAAAATCTGGTGCCTGATCTCCTTCTTTAAGATGCGTCATAATCTACTTTGATTAACAATTAACATTTTAACTTCAACAAGCTAGAAAGTGCGTGGTTCAAAATTTAGGGCTAAAATGAGTGCCTTAAACCAGAAAAAATACAATAACTTCAGTAGTGGTTAACAACTAGCCTGATAAAAACCTGGGGGACTTATTTACCACTACTTAAACTGCAATCTGCTGGGATTGCTTCTTGATCAACGATCTTTACCGCAAAGGTTGAATTTATGAAGAATTACCTCATTGTTGTTTGTTTGACTATAGCTACCATATGCTTTGGGCAAACCGATCCAATTATTCCATTGCCTAATGCGCACGCCCACAATGATTACGAGCACAGACGTCCGCTATTCGATGCATTGAGTCATGGGTTTACTAGCCTTGAGGCTGATGTCCATCTGATCAATGAAACCTTATATGTAGCTCATGATACACCTAGGGATTTAGATAAAACTCCGTCCTTGCAATCTCTATATCTTCAACCCCTATATCAGTGGATGTCGGAACATAATGGTACTATCTACCCAAAGTACGATGAGCCCATTTTCCTGATGATCGACATTAAGACAAATGCAGAATCCACTTATGCAGCGCTGAGGTCTGCTTTAGCTCCTTTTAAAAGCATGCTTTGGCATGTGGACAATGGAAAGGTTGTGCCAGGACCATTGAGGATTTTTCTTTCGGGTAACCGGCCAATTGCTATGGTTCAACAAGATGAAGTTCAATTGGCAGGTATCGATGGCAGACCTAATGATATTGGAAAAGACTACACTGCCGAGTTCATGCCGGTAATCAGCGATAATTATCGTCGTCATTTATCCTGGAGAGGTAAAAAAGGGGAGCCGGATGCAGAAGAGTATGAGCAACTGAAGTCTTGGATCAATGCAGCTCACGCAGAAGGAAAAAAAGTTAGACTTTGGGCTAGTCCTGAGAATCAGGCGGTTTGGGTAAAATTGCTCGAATTAGGAGTTGATTTATTAAACACCGATCGTCTAGCTGATCTAAGAGATTTCCTATTAAACGAAGCAACTCGGTCAAACTGATCCATATGGCTAAAGAGATAGAGCGTAAGTTTTTAGTAAATGAATTGCCTTTTGCTCCAAAAACGTATCCCCATGTCCCTATTGTGCAGGGGTATTTAGCCCTGGAGCCAGAAGGTCAGGAGGTGCGTTTGCGGAGAAAAGGAGAACTGTATTACCTAACCGTGAAGTCACAAGGAACCCTGGTGCGGGAAGAGTATGAGGTGGAGCTGAGCCAGGAACAATTTGATGCGTTATGGCCAGGAACCATCGGCCGTCGTTTAGAGAAGGATCGCTACCTGTTCGAAGCCTTTGAGCTAGATATCTACAAAGGGAACCTAGAAGGTTTGAGAGTCGCCGAAATCGAATTTGCTGACGCGCAAGAAGCTCAGTCATTCCAATCCCCTGACTGGTTAGGGCGAGAAGTTACGCACATCAATTTTCTCAAGAATCGCAATTTATTACAGTTTCAAGGATGGGCGGTGATCCAGAAAGAGTTGGGCCTTTAGTTACTACTTACTGCTGGCGATACTTTGAGCTTGGATCAATTGTTTTCGATAGGCTTGAGGGGTAAGGTTTACTTCTCTCTTGAAGGCCTGATAAAGGGAAGAAGTGCTAGAAAAACCTGTTTGTAAGGCGATGGTCTCAATCGTAGGGTTAGCTTGGTCTGCCAGTTGATCCTTTACTTCTTGAACACGAAATTTGTTGACAAAATCGGTGAACTTAAGCCCGTAGTGGTGCCGAATGGTCTGGGAAATTAAGTAGGTGGGTTTTTGGATGGCCTTCGCTACCATCGCTACTGTCAAGCCCTTTTGCAGGTGCACTTTTTGTTCCCGAAACAAGCGCTCTAATTCTCTTACAATATCTTCCTGTTTAGCCTTATCCGGTAACTTTGGACCTTTGCCCTTGATCTTGAAAAGTTGCTGGTTGTGCATGATCATGAAATTGATGCCATACAAAACCAGGGAAGCTACTGCAGAACCAGCAGTATACAGCTGAACACTCGGGGCTAAAACTTGAAACGCAAAGGTCAGCCAGATCATGGACATTCCTCCAAAGAACAACCAAAATCGATTTGGATTACCAGACCAACCAGCCTGTCTGAAGCGGAAAAGGCTTGCCACTAGGTATAGTGTTAGTACCACAGATCCCCCATAATACATTTTGACGATCAAGCTTGTATCTACAAACAAGATGGCTACTAGACATAAAAGACTAGGTGCAAAATGTAGATATTCTATGAGCTGTATCTTTTTGGGGTGACTGGTTTTGGTGTAAAACCAAAAAGCAGGACCAATTGCCCACAAACCCGCCGCTCCAAGATTCACCACCCAATGAGGCACGCCATCAAATACATAGAAGAAATAAGATTTGCTAAGGCGACAAGCTAGGCCGATTAACATGATCGCTAAAAAGATAGTAGGGGCAGTTTTCAAGCGATCCTTGGCTAATAAGAAGACAGCCAAAAAAACAGCCTGTGCAATGGCAATACCACAGAATAATGCGATGAAGATGGTCCAGTTGTCCATGATCAATAACTATGTTCTCGCCCTTACATGCAGTCGTTGCTCTACATGTTGTGGGAGGTGAAAAATAACAGTCAGTACTTCGAACTGCTAACGGCTTCGGCTCTTGCATTGACGATTATCGAAGCAGAAACGTGTAGTAGCAGAAGGGAATTTCTTTCGGATTCCTCAAATCCGCAAAGATAATCCTGGGAAAAGCTGGATTTTAACACATGCCCGCGGCTTTCTTTGTAACAAAAAGAAAATGACATTACATATTAATGGCCAAGCTCACCAAGTGGACGTTCCTGACCAAATGCCTGTTTTATGGGTCTTGCGAGATCTCCTAGAAATGAATGGTACGAAGTACGGGTGTGGCATCGGCCAGTGCGGGGCTTGCACTATACATGTAGATGGCCAGCCATCAAGGGCTTGCCTGCTTCCTGTTAGCGATCTAGTCGGTAAGGAAATCACTACGATTGAAGGTTTATCAGAAGGCAATACACTTCATCCTTTACAGAAGGCGTGGATAAAGGTAGATGTTCCTCAATGTGGGTATTGCCAAAGTGGCCAGATCATGCAAGCCGCCGCATTATTAAACCAAAATAGAAAACCCAGTACTGAAGAAATAGACAATCATATGAATGGAAATCTATGCCGCTGTGGTACCTATCTAAGAATCAGGAAGGCAATCCAAACGGCTGCTGAAGAGCTCTCATAGTTAGCAATAAACTGGAGGGAAGCGGCCAGTCTACATTCCACACTTCACATTCTACATTACAATTATGGATCGAAGACATTTCTTTAAGATTAGTGCCATCAATGGAGGAGGACTACTCCTAAGTACATTTATACCCTTTGCTTGTGATTCAAAGGAAACTGTTCCGTTAAGCTGGGAACCTAATTTTTTCTTTCGCATTGGGAGCGATAATACGATCACCTTTCTCTGTTCTCAATCTGAAATGGGGCAAGGCACTTCGACTAGTTTGGCAATGATTGCAGCGGATGAATTGGGCGTTCGGATGGAGGATATAAAGATCGAATTTGCGCCAGGTAGCGAGGAGCGATACAGTCACTTGCAGGATACCGGAGGAAGTAATGGTGTTCGTCTGCTATGGCAACCTTTGCGTGAAGCGGCGGCTACAACTAGAGAAATGCTGAAGATGGCAGCGGCAGAGCAATGGGGCGTTCCGGTAGCATCTTGCTATGTGGAGGAGGGACGGGTTTTACTTCGGGATTCCAAGAAAGCATTGTCCTTTGGTGAGCTCGTTGAAGGAGCCGCTACTTTATCCGCCCCTCGTGAAATAGAACTCAAGAGAAAAGAGGACTTTCGATATATTGGCCAATCAGTGGTAGGTCCTAAGACGCATCAAGCTGCGAAAGGTATTACGCCCTATAGCATGAATGTGAAGTTGCCAGATATGCTCTACGCTGTGATTGAGCGCTGTCCGGTATGGGGAGGGAGTTTGAAGTCCTTCAATGCAAGTCAGGCCAAAGCAGTGCCTGGCGTAGTGGAAGTGATCGAAATGGAAGATGTGGCTCCTGACAAGAATATGGACTATAAAGGTGGAAGGCGTGCAGGAGTGGCAATTTTGGCCGAAAACACTTGGGCTGCGATGCAGGCAAAAAAGGTACTCGAAGTGGAATGGGACCTTGGAGGAAATAGCAAAAGATCTAGTCAAAATCTGGTTGAAGAATTAGACTTGAGCAAGTCCACGACCAGCAAGGTGACGCATGACTTTATGGCTGCAAGCCAGAAAATGCGACAAGCTACAAGTCGGATCGATGCCTCTTATTTTGTTCCCTTCCAAGCGAACGCTTGCATGGAACCGCTGAATGCTACCGCAGATCATAAAGGGAATAGAGTTGAGGTATGGGCAGGCACTCAGGCTCCACAGCTTACTCGTGAGCGAGTAGCAGAAATCACGCAATTGCCAGAGGCAGCCATTACCGTATACAACTGCCCTTCCGGCGGTGGATTTGGTCGACGATACTTCTGTGATTATGTGGAAGAGGCCGTCGTACTTTCGGAGAAAGTGCGGCGTCCAGTGAAGGTCGTATGGACAAGAGAAGATACCATCCGAACCTCCAAGTATCATCTTCTATGGACCGAATATTGGGAGGCAGCTTTGGATGCAAACGATTGGCCAATAGCGATGAGTTATAAGGGAAGATTGAGTCGACCAGGAGGGTATAGACCCTATCCGTACAGCCTTCCAATAGCCTTTCATCAGGGCTTGAATTACCAGCATGGAAATTTGCTTCCTCGAGCTTCCTGGAGAAGCGTAGCAGCACACTATTGGGGACTGGGACTAGAATGTTTCATTGATGAATTGGCAGTAATGGCAGGCTTTGATCCCGTTGAGTTTCGGCTGAAGCTGCTCTCAGAGGCGGAAGTGGTGGAGCAAAAGTTTTTGCCTTGGGTTGGAGATGATCTTTATCCTGCCAAGTTAAAAAAGACGCTGGAGGTAGCTGCAGAAAAAGCGAACTGGGGTAAGGTTCAAGAAGGAATCTTTCAAGGGGTCTCCGCCATTTCTTATAATACCTCCTATTGTAGTATGGTTGCAGATGTTTCCATTGAAGATCATCAAGTGAAAGTGCACAAGTTTACCGTAGTGATTGATTGCGGATTAGCGGTCAATCCAAGTCAGGTGAAAAACCAGGTAGAGGGAAGTATCATGTGGGGCTTAGGTGCAGTCTTAAAACCAGGAATAACAGTTGAGAATGGGATGGTGCAGCAGGGAAATTTTGATACGTATGACCTGTTGCGTATGAAGGAAACTCCAGAGGTAGAGGTACATATCATAGAAAGCGAAGATCCACCATCGGGTATTGGCGAACCAGCCGTTCCAGGGGTGGCTCCTGCAGTCCTCAATGCCATCTATGCTGCCACAGGGCATCGTCTAAGGCGTATCCCTGTGAAGGAAGAATTGCAGCAACTAGCAACGATTTAGTAAGTACATCAGGGAGTCGGGGGCTTTTCAACTCTTGATAGAGCTTCCGATTTTTCCGCTTTAAATTAGTAAGCCCGGCAAAACATGTGAGTAGGTCTTACATGCTTTGCCGGGCTTGTTCGTAAGCGAATTACACTCCAGTCTCGTTATCTAAGAATCGTTACATTGCCTGAAGCGAATCGTTCAATATCATTGCAGACATACCTCAGCTTGTATAGGAAAACCCCTGAATTTACCTTCTCTCCCTTAAAGGTCCCATCCCATTGTTCAAAAGCATCTTCAGTAATGAATAGCCTGCTTCCCCAGCGGTCAAATATCTCAAAAGAAATTAGGTCTTGCACCGAAAAGGGGTTACTAATCCCATAAGTGTCATTCAAGCCGTCTCCATTGGGCGTAAAAGCCCGGGGCAAATAGAGCGTTCGACAATCCAATTGATTAGGATCAATGACAGTGATATTGATGGAATCCGTAGAAATGCAACCATACACTTGGTCGACCATATTTACCGTATAGGTGAGTGGAGGATCTGCTGCAGGAAATGAAGGCGTGATGGTGGGTTCTGCTTCTGTGGTAGAAGAGATATCATTGCCAGGCGTCCATTGGAAAGCTGTAGCGCAAGAGGAAGTGATCTCTATGTCTACTTCGCTTCCTAGAAAGATCAAGGTATCTCTAATCGCAATCTTGTCTGGAGAAAAATAGAGGCCTGCTACTTCCTCTTCATCCAATGCTCGATTGTAAATGCGTAATTCATCGATTAAACCACTGAACAAGGGTTCACTCCCACTTCGGCAATTTCCGCCACCGATGCTGAAATCCCCATCGTTGAAAATATCTACTCGACTACTGGTCCCGATTTCGGCAGCAAAAGCACCATTGATATACAAAATCAAGCGATTGGCATCTCTGGCTAGTGCGACGTGTTGCCAGCAGTTACCTGGATCCAAACCTCGAGCCACGGAGGTTACTTTCATATCCTCAGTTAGTACACCGTTGATGGTCTCGGTCAGCGGGGAGTATCTGATGAAGAAGTATTGCTCGAACATACAGTCTTCACTGCGTTTGGACAGAATATAAGGTGTACCTGACTTGCCTACAGGCTTAAAGTAGAAACTTACAGTGAAGTCTTCTGTGCTAAACTCGTCATTGATACTTCCAGCATCGCCCTTGATAACAATTTCATCATCAATTCCATCCAAAACCAAGGCATCGCCACTGACACCGCAGTCAAAAGTCGGGTTGCCACTGGGGGTTCCTTCATTGGCGGAATTGCCAGTAATATCCGTAAAGATGCCATCGAAAGTATAGTATCCTACTAGCCCGACCGTGGTTTGAGCAAAAGTTTGAGTCACCAAGGCTAGGAAGGCGAAAGAGAAAAGATATTTCATGGGGATTAATGATTATTGGTACAAGGATTTAGACGGCATCAAAGCAGATAATGAAGTCGTCAGTGATATGGATTTCGATGCCGGTAACAAATTTCTTTGTAAAACCCTGCCATGTTGGGCGGGAGTGGTCATAGTGATACCTGTGGTATAGTATCGGATGGGCAGAATCTCTGCTTATTCAACACATACAGGAAAATAACGCTACTAGATCAACTATATTTTATCCACCAAACATATTGCCTAACCCTGGAGGTAGCATGTCCTTTAGGGCTTCTTGTGTAGCGGCAGCCTCTTTTTCTGTTGCCTTTTCTAAGGCACGATTAACAGCTACCATTACTAGGTCTTCTATTTGTTCTACATCCTCCGCATCCACGATAGATGGATCAATGGAGATATTTGTAATGGTCCTTGCCGCGGTGGCGGTCACCTTTACCAAACCATCTCCAGCTTCTGCCTCAATGGTGATTTGGGCTAATTTTTCTTTGAGGGCTTTTTGATACTCCCCAACCTGACCAAACATGTCACCAAACATAATTACAAATTGATTTAGTTGAAGGCCCAAAATTACGAATATTTCCTGGCGTAAAAAAGACGGGAAAATGACGAGGCCCACAGGCCATTCCGCCTTACACCTGAGGGGAGGTAAAGATCCGCTTTGCCGCGCAAATCACTTATGACTCTAAATGATACACTTGTGTAAAAGGAGGGGACACTTATAAAACCCTTGAGAATCGGAAAAGGAAAGAGTCTACATTTGGTTGTAGAAAGGATAATGGAGTATCCACAAGCAAGCAAATAGTCCCAAAAGCGAGGATATAAAGTGATTTACTGTGGACCCATTCAACCAATGAAAACTTGACGGAAGTCAGACACAATTTATCCAGAAGGCTAGCCGGGGTATCCAAAAAAGGATCTATGCAAGGCAAAGGGCTAGCCTTCTTTTCTCTTATACAAATATTCAGTTCTACTTCAACTGAATACCAGGTAGGCCATCCAGGCTTTCCTTATTCCTGTCATTCACATATTCCTTGACTCCTGGTGCACCACCCTTAGCATCAGCCCATTTTAACAGGGTATCTCGTTCGCCTTCGTAGCTATATAAAGGTACGGAGAAACCACAGGCATCCTGTATTCGATTAATATTGACCTTGATAATACTTCTGGCCCCTTCGTACTGAGGGAAACTAGATTTTAGCTCTTCAAAACCGGAGGAACCTTTTTCATGAATTTCTCCCTCACCATACAATCGAAGAATCTTGGGGGCTCCCTCAAAAGCACAGAACATGATGGTAATTCGACCATTTTCCTTTAAGTGAGCTACAGTTTCTATTCCACTCCCGGCCAAATCGATATAGGCCACAGTGAGCTCATCTAATACACGAAAAGAATCTAAGCCCTTTGGAGAACAATTGATTAAACCGTCTGTCGAAAGGGGAGCAGTACTGACGAAAAACATCTTTCGCTCACTTATCCAGTCTTTCCATCTGTCGTCGATAATAGGAAATACTTTTCCCATGGTGATTTCTGTTTTAAGGTGTTTTGAATTGAAGTTGTACAAATAGACTGCAACGCTAATGGAAAGCAGCGAACAACTTCATTAGGTGAATACATAAAACACCCTAGCCATAAGAAAAGATTCCCTTGGATTACTCTTTCCAGAACGGGATAAAAGCAGATTCCAGGTATAGGATGGTGTCGCGTCGATCTACTCGGGACGGAAGATAGGTCTCCATGTGAAATCGGTGTTCCCCTCGTTCAAGATAATTGACATCTAGGATAGTGATTAATCCTACATTGTCTCGGGTGGGATGATTGTAAAAATGATAGGTAGGATCTGCAAACAAGCTGTCATTTACATATAGTCGATGCATACTACTCATGCACATAAGTAGGGAGTCAACGTCACTATTTCGATTATTGATATTGTTGAAATTGACGATTCCCTGGATCTTCACTCCCGTGTTTTTGGCAGGTGTTAGCCCTGGACACAGCGCTTCGATGGATTTGTCGTCGCTGCCGGGATTGTATGGAAGGAATACCTCAAGATAGCCATTGTTCAAGTACTTGGAAGGAATGCTGGCCGCATTGGTACGTGCAGTTTCAGATCTTGTATCATCGTATTTCAAGGTGGATAAAAGAGCTTTGCCCGGACGAGAAGGATAATAGGTGTGGGTAACGAAATTGATAGAGGCCAGAATCATTGCCAAGACAATGTAGGGTACAATGAGTGCACCGACCCAGCGTCCAAACTTGTTATCGATCAAGTTATAGTACATGGATCGGTACAGAAAGGCCAAGGTAACAAAACCATAGAAACGATAGATCGGATAGTAGAATTTGGAAAACCACTTGACTCTTTTGAGGTTTCCTAGGGTTAGAAAGTCTAGAAAATAAAGAAAGCAAGTAACGAAAATAACCAGATTTATAATGTTGGAGACGGTGCCACTGCCTACTCCAAAATGGTCCAGTATTATATTGAATACCGCCGTTACACTCATGAAGAACCCGAGCGAGATAATGATGAAAATGATCAGGAAGGTGAATGCAAATATGATGCTGCAAATCTTTTCTAAACGCTCGATATAGGCATCAAAGCTCGGGATACGCCGACGAAGAAATTTATCAAAGGGAGGACTAAAGTCAAAATAGTCAAAGTCGATATCATCAGATACGTAGCGGAGCCCAATGGTACTAATCCACAATCCACGAAAAAGTACATGGATAATCAGATTGAAGACTAATGCGAACCAGACGGCCATCAATATCCCGTACGGAATCAATAGCGCGGCGTAGGTGCTGGATTCGCTGGCTAAGAGTCTGGCCTTACGACCTAGGTCTAGCAATGGTTCATAGGTGCCAATTAAGAGGAAGATAGCAAAACCAGAAACCAATAACTCTAATTGCCAACTCTCTTGCTGTAGTACTTCAAGCCATTGCGTAAGCTTGGATTTAGATCTTTTTTCCATACCTGGGCGTAGTGGTTGTGAGAGGTGCCAATTTAGGTTTATTGTTGAATCGTAGTCCTACGGCACCATTCAAATATAAAAGACCGCAGTTGAAATGTAAAATCATTTCTTAGTTTTGGAAAAACTCAGCGAAATGCCCATTCGATTAATTGTACATGGTGGTGCCTGGAGTATTCCGGATGAAATGGATACTGCTCACTTACAGGGAGTCCAAAGAGCTTTAGCAGAAGTCTACCCCGCTTTACAAGCAGGCATTTCTGCCCTGGATGCCGTCGAACGGGCCGTTAATATCCTGGAGGAGGATCCAACATTTGATGCGGGTAGAGGCGCCTTTCTGAATGATCGCGGAGAGATAGAGTTAGATGCTATTATCATGGATGGACGTGATCTTTCCTTTGGGGCCGTGGCCGCTGTACAAAATCTCTTACACCCGGTGAGCTTAGCTCGAGAAATCATGTCCAAGACGGATCATAGCATGCTGGTAGGGAAAGGAGCACAGGCTTTCGCCAAATCTGTAGGCATGGAAGAACTAGATCCGACGGCACTGTTGACAGACCGGGAACTTGCTTACTATCACCAGATCAAGGAAGACCCTAACTTCAAATCACACCACCCCTTCGAACCCTTACCCAGCGATACAGTGGGCGCTGTAGCTATGGATCAGCACGGTCATCTCGCTGCTGCGACCTCCACTGGAGGAACGCCTAGGAAAATGGCTGGGCGAGTTGGGGACAGCCCAATCGTAGGTGCTGGAGCTTACGCGGACAATCAAACCGGCGCAGTGTCTACTACCGGTTGGGGAGAATCCATTATGAAAGTTTTGCTGGCGAAAACAGTTTGTGATCGTTTGGAACATTTCTCCGCTCAGGAAGCGGCAAAATATGGGATCCAGGTATTGCGAGAGAGGGGCCAAGGCTATGGCGGACTGATTGGGATCAATGCAAATGGGGAGTACTCTTTTGCCTACAATACGGAGAAGATGGCTTGGGCCTGGGTGGATGAAGCGGGAGCTTTTCAGACCAGGATTAGATAAACTTTGATTTGAAGGACTGAAAACCCATTTCCTACTCCCGTTCCTCCCAAATGATGGTCTTCCCGCCCCGACATTATCCTTGCTGGACTGATTCTGCAATCCATCTTACCAACTCTCTAAATGCAATCAAAAGAAGCATCTTAATCCGTAAATTAGAGGAAACCGTCTAACACAGTTCCTCGAATCTATTGAATACCATGTTTCAATAGATAGAATGAATATGCGCTCAGATATCCAGTGACCAAAGAGGGCTACTATCGCATCTGTAAACCTGCAAACTGCCAGGCTTTGCACTAGTAGTTTTTAATCCTATTCATCATACACACAACCCTATCAGCTATGAGACTTTTCATTGCTCTTTTGTTCTGTATGCTGGCAAGTGCATCCTCTTTTAGCCAGTATACCCATTTGCAAGTTCTGGATCCTCAAAGAAACTGGGATCGAAGATCTGGGACGATCGAAGAAGCTTCCATTGTCATGAAACCACAAGGAATCTATACTTTGGTCGACCTCTATCTAACCTTTTCGGCTCGAGGCCAAGGCTTCGATGCCGGCAGAAACCTAGAAGTCGTTCTGGATTTTCACCTACCAACGGAAGCCCATATCGTGGACTCCTGGCTTTGGTTTAATGGCCAAATCATCAAAGCTGAGATGAAAGACAGATGGACAGCTACTTTGGTGTACGAAGAGATTGTTGGCCGAAATCAAGATCCTTCTATCCTTTACAAAGAAGGTAATGGTCAATACCAATTGCGAATCTTTCCCATGGAAGCTACTGCTAGCAGAAAGGTGAAAATTTCTTACCTAATGCCTGCCCAGTGGAGTCCCCAGCAAGTAAGTACTGCTCTACCCTTAGAGATTCTTGCAAGCAGTTGGCACCCGTTACAAACAGTAAACTTACGGGTTTGGCAACAGCAGGAATGGGGCATGCCGAGACTCGAAGGAGGTACCAGTTTGACACTCGACCCTGTCAACAACGAAGAGCAAGGAAGTTTTTGGGAGAAAAGTTTGAATGGCCCCCAACTGCTTAACTCAGGGCTTAAACTGGTAAATGACTCGCCTGCTAAGAACGGCGTTTATGTGGGCGTGCTAGGCGAATCCTCCAATTCTATGTATCAAATGGTTTTGATACCCGAAGAGGCTGCTACCTTTCCCGCCGGCACAACCAGAAAGATGATGATCGTATTTGATTACAATTCTGACAATGTAAATGGGGTTAGCCAGGCCTATTTACTAAACCAGGTGAAGCAACAGCTCAAAGAGCGATTGACTCCTCAAGACTCCTTTAACTTGATTTTCTCTAGCCTCTTTATTGCGCCCTGGAGTGAAGTGTGGTTACCCGCAGATCCTGCTACCATCGATGCTACCTTTGACGCTTTGTCGTCAGCACCTATCGCTGAGTACAGCAATCTCCCCAGTCTATTGGCGCAGGGTATTCAATTTATCAACGAAACAGGTGGAGATGGAACGATGTTATTGGCTGCTAGCAATGATGATTTCGACGATGTACAATCAGCCAATACACTGGTGGAAGATCTCTTAGGTTTAATCGGGGATAATCAAATTCCAATTAATGTGTTGGATTATCAAAATAGAAACATAGGAGGAAGCTGGATCGGGAATCGATATTATCGTGGTAACGAATACCTATACACCAACTTGAGTCAGTTAACGGGAGGAGAATATGTGAATCAAATTAATTGCTGCCCAACGCCAAGTTTTGATGAAAATGTAGCGACGATTTTTGGTATGGCGACCGGACTGCAAGGGCAAATTGATATTTATACAGGTTTGGCTGAAGGCTTCTGTTATCAGCGCTACACTTTAGGCCAAACGGGAGATTTAAGTAGTTTGAATAAACCTGTTCGACAACTGGGGAAATACAATGGCCAGTTTCCTTTTCATATTGAACTGGCGGGTGAATATCAAAATAACTTCTTTGGAAATGTGGTGTCTATCCCTGAGCAAGAGCTAGTCCAAAACGATTCGTTTTTACACGAAGCTTGGACTGGACAGTGGATTCATCAGATGGAACAATCCGGTGGGGATAACGGAACGATCAGTGCGATCATCAATCAAAGTATTGATGCGAGGGTCCTTTCAATATATACGGCACTAATTGCTCTGGAACCCAGCCAAGGAGGAGAGATTTGCTTAGAGTGTGTAGATGAAAGTGGGGGAGTAGTTTCGGCGGAAGATCCCGATAGTTTAGAAGATTTATTGACCTTAGAAGCCTTTCCAAACCCCTTCAAGGAAAAAGTCAATATCAGAATCCAATTCAAGGAAAAAGTTCGTTCCGAAGACTGTGACTTTGGCATTTTCAATCTGATGGGACAAAAGGTATTTAGCTTTGCTAGGCCAAGTCTAACGGGAACCAATGAGTTCAATTTCACTTGGGAGGGACAAAGTAGTGCCGGAGCCGCCTTGGCAGGAGGGGTATATTTTTTCGTTGCTACAACCCCTAACGGTAATGCCCATCTAAGGCTGAATTATGTAAAGTAGATGATCTGATCGCTCTAGGACTTGCCAATAGAGAAACTAGTTCTTTGGAAAAGCCTTCCATTATCCCGGCTTCCATCCCCTTGGAGGTCGGGATAATTTTATGGTTTTAGGGACAATACTTCATAGCTGGAAAAACACTGCCAATGAATATTATTTCTGCAGGCCTTTTTTGAAATAAAATATGGCTAGAGGGTTTGGAGGAGTGTCTTTTTGAGGAAAAATTCTGCCCGAAGAAAAACCATAACATTCATCGGAAATTCTTGACAGCAGCTTGAATTTCGGCCAACTTTGTATCGTCATTCAAGTCGTACGAAATCATTCAACATGCCCAAAATCAATCGATTACCTGCAGTTCTTCTTAGCAGCCTCTTGGCTATGGTGCTGGTGGCTTTTGCTTTCTCCGCCTTTTCTCCACTAACCTTTACAACTATTGAGGGAGAAACTTATCGGTTTAAAGCAGAGAATATAGATCGAATTGTAGAGGTGGAAGGAGAAGGTGAATTCTATATCGAAGAAATCACAGGGAAAACGATTATTGCTGCCGAGTCTCTCGATTTCTTTAAGCAGAAAGCGGCTTTGAAATGGCATAACCCACTTAAGGAGGTGGTAGAATGGGATGGGAAACCTATCCCTGGTCATGCTCCTGTGTTACAAAAAGAAGGAGAGCAATGTGATCCTAAAGTAGATGGATACAATGTTTTTCATGTGCAAGGTTTTATCTACATCGATCCCACCACTTTCATCGTCATTGATGAGAATCGCAGCTTCGGCGAATGCCCTTGCGATGATCCGGAGGTGAAAAGGGGGAAGAAAGCGAATTGCCCGCATGTACACCACAGAACCAAGAAGAAGATAATTGATAGAGCTCGTAGCTGCGGTTTAGGTGATTGGTTTCCTGTCCGCCGCTGCCGCTAAATTTTACCTGACTGGACAGATTCTGAAGGACAGTTGCCTGAACAAGCGCTTAGAATCTAAAGCCTTTAATTACGATTTGAAGATTACGTCAGAGCCCGAAAGGGCTCATATATGCCTTTCAATCTGACCCGGAGCGGCAGTAGATGATCTACCTATGCTCCGGTTTTAAATCTACTGAAAGCTTTTGACGAGACTGGATTTAAAACTATAGACATCAACTCGACGAATGCCTGTAATTAACTTTCTTAAAACCCTATTTCAACCCGCTGATCGTTACCAGCAAATCTGGCCGATTAAGATCTATGTACTTAAGTTGTTCTTTCTACTGATGTTCCTATTTGCTGCCAAAGATGCTTGGTCGGTACTGATTACACATCGGGGAGAATGGAATCCAGAAGTGGCCATAGCATGGTGTTCGATTGCTGCTTACACCACCCTAGCAGGACTGGGTGTAATCCACACCTTGAAAATGCTACCGATTATGCTCTTTATGTTCCTTTATAAGGGGTTGTGGTTGGGTTTTGTGGCTTACCCTTTGTGGATGCAGGGGCAATTGGCACAATCAGAAGCTGCGGAGTGGACGCCGATTTTTATCCTGATTGTGGTTCCGATGTTCTTTACCCCATGGGGGTATGTGTTCAGGAGCTATGTACTTGGAAGGGATTAAGTCCACTATAATTTTTTGACGAATATTTAAAAATTACCATAATGACAACAGAAAAGGTAACCACTGCAGATACTATCATTAACAATCACGCCTGGTTTTCGGCCGTACCCGGTTTCGTGCCAATCCCCATTGTCGATATCCTAGGTATCTCGGCCGTTCAAAGAGATATGATTAAGCAGTTATGCAAGTTTTATGACTGTCCCTATAGTGAGCAAAAGGGAAAAGCAGTTGTGATGTCTTTTACCGGTTCTATTCTGACTCGGATCCCGGCTTACAGTGTTCGATCCATTGTTAAGTCTATACCTGTCGTAGGATGGGCCTTAGGGGGATTATCGCTATCCGTTTTTGCAGCTAGCTCGACTTATGCCGTAGGGCAGGTTTTCAAGGAGCATTTAGATCAGGGAGGCACACTTTATGATCTAAATCCAGAAAATTTCAGAGCTTTTTATAAAAAGCAATTTGAGAAGGGGCGCGAGCTTTTTAGCCGAAAGCAAAATGAAGCCACTGCTGAAGCTGAAGAAAAGTCTGAAGATAAGCCAGAAGAAAAAGAAGATTAAAAGGATGCATGCAGCTACAGCTTAAGTGGCAAAATCGAAATTTTACACCTAATCCTTCTTTAGCCCCCTATTTTCTAGGCTATAGAAGTGTAATGGGTACAGGGTATACAAGTAGAGCCCAACCTTTTATCATCTTTCCGGATGGAAGGGCTCATATTCTATTTCATCTATTTATTGATAGTCGCCAGCAGCAGGGTAAATTAAGATCTAGGCTTGTAATAGTTGGGCCTAGATCAATATTCAAAGAAATCAACCGACAGAATCGACTACTAACCCTAATTTTCAGTTTTCGCCCAATTGGTGCTTTCCCATTTTTCTCGTTTCCGATTAAAGAGATCGCGGACATATCTGTTGGCTTAGAGGAGATTTGGGGGAAAGGTGCCGAGGAATGCCGCGAACATATGATGAATAAAGTACTGGAGGGCGAGCTGGATGCTGCTGTGCATGCCTTGGAGGCATACTTGCTCAAACAAATAGGTAATCGCTCAAGACCTAGGCTGGTTCACCGGATAGTGAGGAAAAGTGTAGACTGGCTAGAACAAGATCCGGGGATCAGTGTAGCAAGCCTGGCAGCAGCGCACGGCATTTCTACTCGCTATCTACATCAGCTCTTTGCTGCTCAAGTTGGGGTCGGGGCCAAGCGCTTTTGCCGCATAAAACGTGCCCTATCTACCTTGGCAGAGGCAAGGAAGGGCTGGGAATATGGCTGGGCGGATCTTGCGCTGACCCAAGGTTATTATGACCAATCTCATATGATCGATGAATTTCAGTCCCTGCTAGGAGCTTCGCCACAAAAGATGGTTAAGCCTCGATAAGGAAGTCTTGTTCCGATTTTTCCAATACAAGCGCGTAGTAGCCCCTTAATTTAGTGACTCATTAAAAAATCATCCGAGTATGAGTCGCTTCAATCTGTATATCCTTGTATTAATATTTCCAACCATCTTGTCTTGCCAAGCACAGGAAAATTCGCAGCAAGCGGTAGCCAGCACCGACCACTTTGAGTTCTATATTAATAAGTGGTTGAATCAGCACCATTTTCTGTTTCAAATGGCAAAAACCCTTGCCAAAGATTCTACTAAGGTAAAGGATGTATTTCCTCAATGGGGACAATTGAATGTTGAAGAGCAAAAGCTTACGACTGCTCTATTGACGCATTACCAAGACAATTGGATCGCTAACAGTCTGCTGTTTAATGGTGGCTTGTATCGCATCAAGAGAACGATTACCTATTGGCAAGACGATCGGGAGTCACTAAGCTATAAAGAAGACCCCGAATTGGCGCGTTATTGGTCCGAGTTCTCCCCGATCTATGAACGACTATTTTGGCCAACACATCGCAAACAAAATCAAAAGGTGCTCCAGCACAATTTATCAAGGATCAAAGCTTATGAGGCCCAAGCCACGGCGCGCCTAAGCCAATTGAGCCAAGAACCTTGGCCTAGTTCCAAAATCAGAGTAGATGTGACCTTTTTGGCAGATTGGGCGGGGGCTTATACTACTACTAATCCCGTACATATAGTGACAAGTACCAAAGAGGAAGGGCCAGAAGGGGATTGGGTAGAAACTTTGTTTCATGAGGCTAGCCACAAATTGATCGGAGCCAGAAGGGGAAAAGTTGCCGAGTTGATACAATCCTTAGCTGAGGCAGAGGAATTGAACATCCCGAGGCAACTCTGGCATGCGGTGCTATTTTACTTCGCAGGGGCCGTGATCAAAGACTTGTTAGTAGCGGATGGGATCAGTTACGAATTGTACATGCTGAGAGAGAATGTTTTTGGCGCCTACCAAGAAGCACTTGGCAAAAGCTTGGAGCCATATCTAGCTGGAGAGGATAGCTTGGAAACTGCCTTGAAAGATTTGCTGATAAATTTGCAGTAATGAGCAGGAGGCGAGAATAAAATGGATTGCTGACAAAATGGCAGTTTTTTATTCGGCAATAAGTCTACTTGGCAGATAATATGGAGTGGCACCCTTATTGAACGATTCAAGTGAAGATATTCCGACTATTGTTCATTAAACTCGATTGTTATGTCAGATCACAAATCGCATCAGCGCCCGTTTTTCAATATTCCGAAATTCTTTGAGGAAGCTTTTGGGAAAGACTTCAAGGACTGGACATCTGATGCTTGGTATAATTTTGGAATCTATATTCCCGCAGCCAATATCAAGGAAACACCAAGTTCGTTCGAATTGGAATTAACGGCCCCAGGTCGAGACAAAGGTGATTTTACGCTTCGATTTGAAGATGACCGCTTGCACATATCTGTTCCCAAGAAAGCTATTGCTCCAGAAGATGAAGAACGCTACACTCGTAAGGAATTCGCTTATCCGGCTTTCCGTAGGCAGTTCAACTTCCCCAAGTATGCCGTTGATCACAATGCCATTAAGGCAACCTATGAGAATGGGATATTGAAAGTGACTTTGCCGAAACGAGAAGAAGCGAAGACTGAGGATTCACATAATATAACGGTGGATTAAACCACGAAATTGATTTTACCTCTATACCCTTTGATTGATCCAGTGTCAGTCAAAGGGTATTCTATTTTCGGCAGTAGCTATGTTCGAGAATGTAAGGACGAACGCAAACGAATCTAGAAACCCCCAACTTTGAATGGTAAATACATAAGAAAAAAAAGTCTATTACTAAGTAGGGGGAGGCCCTTGAACTTGCATCTTGGAGATGTAAACACTTAGGACAGGAACAACTAATTGGTTCTCTTTAAGCGGAGGAACCTAGAGCGTTCCAAACTCGATCCTTAATTTTTCCCAGGAGTTGAAAATGATCCGGATTTAGATCGACTTCAATTAACTAAAAAACAATGCTTCTCTGACAATTTTTGTGATTTAGCGTCTCCCTCTTAGCTAAAAGTCTTGTTTCCTCTGGGTGCAATTCTTCCAGCTAAACGGCACCTGTCTAGCTAGCCAGCCAGCCAGGACCACAAAGATTGTAGGAGAACGAAAACAATCTACAACCCGATGAAAAGACTGTTATTGTGTACCCTGCTACTGGGGGTACTGGGCAGTACGTATGCCCAAAACAAAGCTACACTCAGTGGCTATGTCAGAAATGCATCTGATGGCGAGGTTCTACTATTTGCTAATGTTTTTGTCAAGGAACTTCAAACCGGAACTACCACAAATCACTACGGCTTTTATTCTCTAACCCTACCTGAGGGTAAATACACGCTCTCCATTTCCTATTTAGGTTACCAATCAATCGAAAAGCCAATCACCTTAGCTGGCGATACGGAATTGAATGTGGAACTGCAGGAAGGTGGACAGGTACTACAAGAGGTAGTGGTATCCGGTAAGGCCGAAGATGAGGCGGTGACCGAAGTGGCGATGAGTAGAATCGATTTACCTATTCAACAGATCAAGAAGTTACCTGCCCTGTTTGGAGAACCTGACGTGATTAAGACCATTCAAGTTTTACCCGGCGTGACAAATGCTGGGGAAGGAACATCAGCCTACTTTGTCCGTGGAGGTAGTGCGGATCAAAATCTGGTTTTGATTGATGAAGCTCCGGTTTATGATGTGTCTCACCTATTTGGTCTCTTTTCGGTATTCAATTCGGATATCATTAAAAGTGCCGAATTGTACAAGGGGGGAATTCCAGCTAAATATGGCGGTCGTCTCTCCTCTTTGCTGGAGGTAACCACCAAGGATGGTAACAACAAGAAGTTCGAAGGTGCTGGAGGGATTGGTCTAATGGCAGCTAGGCTTAGTTTAGAAGGACCCATTCAGAAGGAGAAGGCCTCCTTTATTGTTAGCGGAAGAAGATCTTATGCGGATTTGATCATGACTGAAATTGATGATCTGGACGGAACCACCGTAAGTTTTTATGATCTCAATGCCAAAGTAAATTGGCGTCCCAATAATAAAAATCGCTTTTTCATCTCGGCCTATGATGGACGGGATATTTGGAAATTCAGTGATGACTTCAAGATGGGTTGGGGAAATTCTACGGCTACTTTCCGCTGGAACCACCTATTCAACGAAAAACTATTCTCCAATACAACCTTAGTCTACAGTGATTTTGACTATCGATTAGAAGACTTGGATGTTGCTGATGGTTTCGTTTGGGATGCCAATCAGCGGGAAATGTCGATCAAGGAGGACTTGACTTATTTTGTCAATCCCAACCTCACTTTACAGATGGGGTATCAAGGAATCTATCGACGCTTTAGCCCGGGTACCATTTCGCCCAACAATGAAGGATCCATCTTTAAGGAAACGCAATTACAGAAATTAGGGGCCTTGGATCATGGCCTTTATCTCGGAGCAGAACATAAGGTAAATGACCGACTCAGTCTTCAGTATGGTGTCCGTTTCTCGATCTTCCAGAATATTGGAGAAGGTACGATTTACGAATATGAGAATAGAACGGATAATGTTGAGGTGGTGGTGAAGGATTCAACGGTTTATGGGAGTTTTGAGAACATCAAGGTCTTCTCCAATTTGGAGCCCCGATTCAATGCTCGCTATCGGTTGACGCCGAGTAGTTCCGTGAAATTCTCCTATCAGAGAATGGCACAGTACATTCATTTATTATCAAACTCTACTGTGCCTATCCCTTTTAACACATGGGCTCCTAGTTCACCTTATCTAGATCCACAATTGGCAGACCAGGTAGCTTTGGGATATTTTCAGAATTTCCGGAACAACACCTATGAATTCTCCGCCGAGGCATTCTACAAGCAAGCGGAGAACGTCACAGAATTCGCCGATCACGCCAATGTCTTTTTCAATAAACATCTAGCTACAGAATTCCGGCAGGGAGACAGTGAGTCCTATGGCCTGGAATTATTTGTAAGAAAGGTTAAGGGACCGCTGCAAGGTTTTGCTAGCTATACCTTGTCCAAGGCCGTTATGGACGTGCCTGGAATCAATGGAGATCAAGAATTCGTAGCCAATCACGATCGACGGCACAACTTAAATTTGGCGTTGACATACGCTTTAAGTGATCAATGGGATGTAGGCACCAATTTCACTTTTTCCAGCGGCCGACCGATCACTTTACCCACGGGGAAATTCCAATTCGACAACTATCAAGTGGATTACTTCTCCGGACGCAATGGCTATCGCCTGCCAGCCTTTCATCGCTTGGACCTTTCCGTTACCTATAACTCTAGAAAGAATAAGGATCGGAAGTTTAAGCGGAGCATGACTGCGGGCATATACAATGTTTATAACCGTCAAAACCCATACACCATCTATACGCGGAAAAAGCAGGATGACGACGGAAATATCATCGGCGACGGAACAGAAAAAGAGGCTCGTCTAGTGTACCTCTTTGGCATCATGCCCTATTTCAGCTGGAACTTTTCATTCTAATCACCCGAAATCCAATATTATGAAAATTCAATCTTTGCTATATATCGGTTTTGTTGTATTCCTCAGTCTCGCCTGTGAAAAAACCATACCCTTAGATCCAGGACAAACGCCTGAGTTATACGTGATCGAAGGCTTAATCACCAATGAAAATACCCGGCAACAGATCAAGGTGTCAAAGAGCCAAGGATTCAATGATGTAGGTGTGTCTGCGGGGGTGAGCGGAGCTGAGGTTGTCGTGATAGACGATCAAGGCTTGGTCATAGAGTTTTCGGAAGCCCAGCCAGGTGTCTACAAGTCAAAAGAGTCATTCGCGGGAGAAATTGGGCGCACCTACACTCTAACCATTGAACACAATGAGCAACGCTTCACAGCTAGTGAAATGATGAATACAATGGGTACGATCGATACTCTTCTTACACAGATCGATCCAGAGGAACAAGCAGATCCAGATGAAGACGGCCGATTCTATGACATCCTGGTGTTTATGACAGAGCCACAGGAAACGGAGAACTTCTACTTAGTAAAGTTCTTCCGCAATGGACAAATAGAGAATTTTGAAGGTGAGGATGTATATGTATTCGACGATGTTGCTATCGGTGAAAACCTAAGTGCTCTGCCTGGTCCAGTATACTATGCAGTAGGAGATGTTGCCGGTATGGAACTGTACAGTTTGAGCAGGAAGGCCTTTCGCTTCTACAGTGATTTGAATGCGAACATTAATAATGATGGCGGTATGTTTTCCAGTCAACCTGCTAATGTGAGCACTAATCTAGAGGGAGGGGCCATTGGTTACTTTCAGGTATCAGCCCTTGATAAAAAAGAGGTCACGATCCAATAGGTAGAAAAACTAGCCTTTTTGCATATCAAATGTGGAGTCAACTTGTGGTCTAAGCACTACGAGTTGACTACCTTTTGGACGGGAATAAAACCTCTATTTCCCAAATTGCTCGTTGACTAGCAGTTCTCTTTCGTGATCCCACACCATGAGTTGATCTACTTCTCCAGCACCTTCAAATTTATAACGGATTCCAACAATTCGACCTGGATCAGTGGGTAGCTTACCTTCTAATACATCTTGATCATTGACCTTAACCCTAAATACTTGGTCATCCATTTCGAGATCTATTTTTTGCCATTCTTGCTCCTGGTAAGCTAGCCCTGATAGGTTGGTCTTTCGTCCATCAAAATTTAATCCTCCAAATCGGGCTATGAGCTCTCCTACACATCCTGCTGCCGACATGGGGATACGGATAAAACCACGAGTACAATTGATGGTCAATGAACTATACTGACAGGCTGCATTACCGTCTTGGAAGGTGTGACGTAGGCGAGTTTGCAATCGGAAATCAGTGCTCTTTAGATCCCCGAAATCTTGAACCAAATAATAAGCTAAATTGGGTATGTCTTCTTTTCCATGTAGATCTTCTATGGCTGTGTCATGCACCGAGAGGAAGGGCGTTTGCTGCCATTCTTTAGGCAAAATATAGCGTGGTACTGGGCCAGATTCTATAGCTGCCATCCAACCATTCGAAGGCACGAATAGATCGTGCTCCTTAATAATCTGATCATCTATCACAATTTTAGCGCGATAGTATCCCGGATAGTAATAGGTGCAGGTGGCTTCTTTTTCTTCCGGATCAATAAGAAATCGCTTTGTTTCATCCCAAGACTGTTGGATCTCGAATACCTCTCCATCAATAGAATTGAGGTCATAATTGAAGATCACCGTATTGGGAATGCCTTCTGCTACGGGATCAGTGCTAAAGCTAACTCCTTCCTTATCGACATCGGAGATTGGACTGATCTGATCTTTTTTCCGGCTAGCAATAGCTACAACCATGATCAAGACCAATACGCCGGCTGACAGAACGTAAGCTAACCATTTTTGATTCTTTTGCCGGAGAGGAGCTGTTGGAATTGTGCTTGTTTCCGGTTTGGAAACCACAGGAGTCGTTTTCACTTCCTGCGGTTCAGGAGGCGTGTTAAGCACTTGCTTAAAGGCTCGCCAATTGGCATGACCGAGAAAGCGTGCCACCGCATTGAGCGTGCTTGGGTGAGGTGTAGCATTGTAGTTTACACGACCAACAAGCCGCTTTAAGGTGGTTATACTTAAACTTAAATCTGTGGAAGCCAAAATGGCTTCGCTTAGTGTTTGAAAATCTTCGCTTGACCATTCATCTACGCTGCCCCATCCTAGCTTATGTTCTAGCTTTTTTCGGGCAATCTCCAAGTACCAATGGTCATTTCGGCCTTCTTTTACCATTTTAAGTCGGGATTTGTCACTACGAATTTAGCCTAAAATTTATGAAGCTGTCAATATCTATAGGCTTAACTTGAACGAACTTGAACGAGAATGAATGGCCTTTTAGCGGGGATAAAGGCAACTTTGAACCGTAAGTTTTGCGAATCGTGCTTTGAACAAGCTTTGTCTGTAGAGGTTTTTATTTGTGATAGCTATTGATAGAAACAACATCTATCAAAGCAAGACTACATTTCAAATCTAAATTCTGTCTAATGAAAAAAGTGTATTTAGCTATTGGTCTGCTATTCTTTGCTTTGCAATTTGTAGTTGCACAAGATGTGGTAGTTCGTCCAAATTCCAAGCGTCTAAGTAATGGCGAAGTTCAGGCCAGAAAGAGTCCTATGAGCTCTAGTTTCATGAAGAAAGGGGATGCTTATGCCCGCGTGGTTTACAATCAACCACACTTGCGAGGTCGTACCATGTTGGGAGATAAAGAGCCCTATGGTAAAGTTTGGAGATTAGGAGCCAACGAGGCTACGGAATTGTTCATTACTGCTGACCTGGAAGTTGGTGGTAAAACATTGGAGAAAGGAGCCTACTCTGTATTCGCGATTCCAGAAGCTGATAAATGGACTTTGATCTTCAACAGTGGCTTAGGCCAATGGGGGGGGTATGGCTACGACGCAGCCAATGATGTTTTGCGCGTAGAAGTGGCTACTCAGAAAGCGCCAAAAGCTTTTGAAGCCTTTACCATCTGGTTCAGTGATGATGGTTCTGCTATCAATATGGCTTGGGGTGAGACCCACGTGAGTGCTCCAATTGCTTTCAAATAATGCAATACTCTTCTTCTCCAGGAGCAAAAAATCTTCTCTAGAAGTACCTCGATTTGCAAGGGACACTACCTAAGTCCCGAGATTTTTCTCTACAGACATTAGCTACATTGAAAATATACCTTCTTCGATAAGCCCCGTGGACAATCAAAAATGAAACAAAAAAGCAACCCAAGAAAGCGTTGCATTTCGTTTTTGATTGTCTTCTAACACGGGATTTGTCGAAGGAGCAAACCGTATTGGTGACTACCTGCTGTCCTCGTGACAGCAGGCTAGTCTCCCCATGTTTTGTTCGCTCATTCGGATTGTCCGACTGTTAGTTTCTGCAGGAGTTCTTTGACTCCAGATCGAGCTGAGACTCCTGGCAGAACTTTAAAAATTAACCCATTATCATGCAGCTAATCAAATCAGGTATCATTGTACTACTAATGTGCCTTCAGACTATGGCCTACAATCAGGCCCAAGAAATATCGTTCTCCAGTTCTAACTGGCGGTTTGGGAATGAAAAACATCGCATCGAGTCCTACAAAGGGAAGGAATGTCTTTATATGGAGCCGGGCTTTGCCGTCTATGAAGGTTTTCAATTTAAGAATGGCATCATTGAATATGATTTGTCCTTTTCCAACACGCGCCAATTTACTGGCGTTGTCTTCCGCAGAGAAAACGACACCAACTATGAAGAGTTTTACGTGAGACCTCATCAATCAGGTAAACCGGATGCCAATCAATACACCCCGGTTTTCAATGGCCTTTCAGGCTGGCAGTTGTACCATGGAGAAGGCCATGGGGCCCCATACACCTACAAGTTTGATGAGTGGATACATGTCAAACTTATAGTGCTGGAGGAGCGTATGGAAGTCTACATTGATGATATGACTAATCCTTTAATCTACGTTCCAGAACTAAAAAGAGCGACCAGAACGGGCGAGATTGGCTTCACGACTAATCGAAGCTTTGTGCGCTTGGCAAACCTCCGTGTTACCCCAAGTGATGCTGTACAGCTTAAAACTCCAGCAAAGCCTCTTCCCTCACCAGAACCTGGGACCATTACCACCTGGCAGGTATCGGACCTGGTTTCTCCTGCTAAGATGGTCGATCAGGCACAGCAGCAGTCTCTAGACCCGTCTTCTCTCAACTGGAAGTCACTAGACGTTGAATATACAGGCACCTTGAATCTAGCTAAGACCGGTCCTAGAACAGAAGAGAAAAATGCTGTGTTTACCAAATTCGAACTTTCCTCCGACCGAGCACAAAGCAAGCCTTTCCATTTTGGCTACAGCGATAAGGTGCATGTATTTTGTAATGGCCAATTGCTTTATGCGGGAGACAATACCTATCGCAGTCGTGATTTTCGATACCTAGGTACGATCGGTTACTTCGATACGGTTTATCTGCCCCTGAAAGAAGGAAACAATGAGATTTGGCTGTTAGTGACGGAGGCTTTTGGCGGATGGGGTGTTCGGGGGAAATTCGATGATATGAAAGGCCTGCAGCTGAAGCCCTAAAGACTTTGTGTTTTCTTCCCTGTTTCAAATGGATATCTATAGAAATAGTCATTTGTGTTCTCGCAATACCTAAAACCCTGGAAGGATTAGTAAAGAACCTAGTTTTTTTATTGTGCAAAGTTTAATTATACTTTCGACCTGCTCAGTGGCTTGAGCAGGTCATTTATTAAATACATATTCCAACAAAAACCTTATATCTTTTATGAAGAAGTATCAGCAAACACTCCTACTTTTAGTATGCCTTTTGGCATTTAGCCCAAATACGATAGTGATGGCTCAAAACAGCACTTTACCTTATGCGGAAATCCCCGATGCACCCAAAAAATACAATGCTTGTACAGTAGCTGCTCGAATGGTGGATGGACTTGGTTTCCGTTATTATTGGGCAACTGAAGGACTTAGATCGGAAGACCTTAACTATAAACCCAGCGAATCCGCTCGTAACGTTGAGGCCACTTTAGATCATATTTACGGTCTCACCATGGTGGTTCTCAATTCGGTTAAGGGCTTGCCTAATGTGCGGCCTATGACAGACATGCCTACAACCTATGAAGAAAAGCGTCGGAGAACTTTGCTCGCGCTTAAAGAAGCCAGTGATATCCTGAGAAACAGTAAACCGCGCAAAATGAACGATTTCAAAGTAGTTTTTCAGCGCGGAGATACGAAGACAGAGTATCCATTCTGGAATCAATTGAATGGGCCCATTGCCGATGCCATTTGGCACGCAGGCCAGGTGGTCTCCTTCCGACGCGCCTCAGGCAACCCCTTGAATCCAAAGGTCAGTGTCTTTGCGGGGAAACTAAGGAATTAGCAAATAGTAGTTGGTCGGTGGGAAATCTAACTACAATAGGCACCGATCAGCGCCGACTACTCTTTGCTTACATAAGGAAGCCGATTATTTCTAAATGGAAAATAATCGGCTTCTTGTGTTTAGTACCTTCTGTTGTAACCTTTTTCTCAACCCTACTCGTCTAAGTAAGGACAAAAAACGGTATCGCCTGGTGCCGAATAGAACACCTTATTTACCAGCCTATAGTATTTATCCTTTAGCATTGATAAGATCGTTTCCAAAATACGCTGTACTCGCGTTGCTTCACTGGTGCTGAAGGGAGAGGTATGTCTATAGTGCTGGTATAAAATTGAAACATATGAATACTAAGTTGACGGCCAATGCCTGGCTATTCATGCTCTGTTTATCGATCACAGCTTGTCATGCTCAAAAGGCTGCTCTAGGAAAAACGCCTAGCCAGCTTCCTTCCTTAATGACGAAGTCGGTTACCGAAAAAGCGAAGGTGATGGTCTTAGGAACCTATCATTTTCGTCAGGAAGAACATTATGATGAGCTCTCCCCCGAAAACCAAGCTCATATTCAGCATCTTTTGACGGCACTAGCAGAATTCGAACCGACCAAAGTTGTGATTGAGTGGGAGCCTTCCCGCTCAGTAAAGACGAATGAAGCCTATCACTCCTTTTTGCAAGGAAAATTCAAGATCGACACTTTGCCGAATGAGGTTTTTCAATTGGGTTTTCGAATGGCACGGAAGATGGGACATGACAGTATCTATCTATTTGATGATAAACCACCTTATATCGGGTCTCTAGATGGCTTCACTTTTGAGAAGCTTGCGAAATATGCCAGTCAGAATGATCAAGGGTTTTACAATCGTCATGAATCTGCGATAAGTGATCGTTATGTGCACAACGAACAACTTATCAAGTCCCAGAACTTGTATGACAATCTCTTGTTAAGGAATTCCCCTGAAGCGGTTAAGGTGGACGCGGAACGAATGCATATGTATGAAATGAGAGTAGGCATACAAAAGAATTGGATGGGGCCTGATTGGTTAGGCAGGTATTATCAGCGAAATATCCGGATGATGACCAATGTGCTAAAATCAGTTAATCCGGAAGATAGAGTCCTGATCATCGTTGGAGCCAATCATAAGTGGGTCTTAGATGATCTATTTGAATACACACCAGATTTCGAACTCGTATCCAGCTATGACTATCTGCTAGCAGGTCGAAATAAGTAGTATCTATACCAAACTGCTTACATAAAAAACGCCAGACCAAACGGTAAACGGATGGCCTGGCTGCTATGCTAACCAAAATAGTATAATGCTAATTCTTGAGAGAGATAACGCGAAAATATAACGTTTAAAAACGTGTATATGCTGTGTAGCTGGCTGACGAATGTTTTACTTATTGTTGCATTCAAGCGCATTTGCTACGTGGCCGTCCAATTCGGAAAGGGTGAGTTTTTTCTACTGTTTGCTAGTATAAAAAGATTTCGGTAGAATAAGAAATTTATTAGATTAAATTCACTACACCTGGGCATAAATGACCGATTTCTCTAGATAATATTCACCTTCAAAAAAATCAGAAATAGGGTATTCTTCAATGTAGTTTTCTTTCTCTAGGGGAGCTAGTTCTGTTCGAAGATTGCTGCCTTTCAAAGTGATTAATCCATTGGGTAAAGCGTGCAGATGTTCCTCCAACTTTAGCAGTGGAAAACTCCAGTTGATGAGTTTGTCCATGCTAGCCACCGCTCTGCAGACGACAAAGTCGAATTTTATCTTTAGTTCTTCCGCACGGATGTGTCTTGCCACGGCATTTTCTAGTCCAATGGCCTGAATGATTTCCTGCACGACCCCAATCTTTTTTCGCGTTCCATCCACCATGAGAAAACGGCTTTCTGGAAATAGAATGGCCAAGGGAATACCTGGCAATCCACCGCCCGTTCCTAAGTCAAGGATCTGCGCGCCAGGTCGAAAAGATACCACCTTGGCAATGGCAAGGGAATGAAGAATGTGATGAGGATAAAGATTATCGATATCCTTGCGTGAAATGACATTGATCTTTTGATTCCATTCCCGGTATAAGGGACCTAGGGCCTCAAATTGCTGAATCTGTTGAGGCGAAAGATCAGGGAAGTATTGTAAGATCTGTTCCATGGCTACGAATTTCGGGGCGAAGGTAAGTTATTTTGCCTGGATTACTGTCGCAAAAGCATTCCAAACAGGATCATCTGGTAGAGGAGCTTCGACGGTTTCTCGTTCTCCGGTGGTCGGGTGGGTGAATTGTAATTTCCAGGCATGGAGGTGAATGGATCGGTCTTTATTGCTTCGCCTGAAGCCATATTTTACATCCCCTTTAATGGGGCAACCGACAGCAGATAGCTGTGCCCTGATCTGATGATGCCGCCCAGTCAATAACTTGATGGCAAGCAGGTGGTAATTCTCACTTTTCCCAATGAGTTCGTATTCCAAAACGGCTTCTTTAGCACCTTTATAGGAAGCACCTACGACCTTTGATTTATTGTTGGAGGCCCTAGCCATGAAATGAGATAACTGCCCTTTGGAGGAAGGTGGCTCTTCCTTGACTACTGCTAGGTAGTATTTTTCCACCGCTCGTTCCTGAAATTGCCGATTGAGGTGAGCTAGAGCTTTTTTGTTCTTGGCCATAAGGATCACCCCTGACGCCGGCTGATCAAGTCTGTGAATGAGATGCAATGGGTGCTGACAATACTTCTCTCCCATTTGCAGCAAAGAAAGAGCATTGGTCTCCTGCGTTTGTACCGGTACAGTGACTGCCTTGTTAAAGGCAATCAGTTGATTGTTCTTGTACAGTACCTGATGTCCTATCTGTAATTTGTCCATTAATCTACTTCTTCAAAATCTACGTACTCTCCCTCATCGTCATTATCCTGTCTAGGGGCAGGGTCCACTTTCTCTCGTTTCGGAGGTGGTGCAACGGCAGCTGGTTGCGCGATGAAATAACGATAAATGAAATAAACCAGTCCAGCGGTGATTAGTAATTTTATCATGATGAATTCTTGCTTTACACAAAATTAGTTTTTTCGCTACTAAAAAGAAATGCCAGTTGAACGAGTCCTTCGATTTGGTGTAATTGTAAATGATCGTTTTAATTAATGCAAATTGCGATTCATTCTCAAGAGCACAAATGCGTCAAATATTTGCAGCAAAACCAAGCTCTCGGCTGTTTTTTTGCAAAATCTTCCTTTTTTGGGCTCATTCATCACAACTTGGGTTAATTAGGGAGAATGCATCTGGCTGAAAAGCAGCAATAGCGCAAATGTTTGGGGCGATACTTGCTAATTATTTTATACATTTGCAGTTCTTTAAGCTGACAGTAGATTTAATAAGGCGCTCAGAATCCGAAGTTTGTAAATTCAAAACCACTTGATGGGATCTTCAAAGCAATTATTCAGAATTACGGGTTGGGTGGTCTTTGCCATCGCATTGACCGTTTACTTTTTCTCGGCCGAACGAACAGGTAGTTTGTGGGATTGTGGGGAATTTATCTTGGGAGCATACAAACTACAGGTGGTTCACCCTCCTGGAGCACCCCTTTTCCTTTTGATTGGTCGACTTTTTGCCTGGATCGGGAGCATTTTTTCCGATGATCCTGCCAATATTGCCTTTGCTGTAAATATGATGTCCAGCACCTGTACCGCTTTTGCGGCAGCTTTTATTGCATGGGTAACTATGGACCTTACCAAATTGGCCTTTGTTGGAAGAGATGCCGAACTAGATAAGGGACAATCTCTTGCCACTGCAGGGGCAGGCTTGATCGCAGGTTTGACAACCGCTTTTGCCACTTCAATCTGGTTCTCCGCTGTGGAAGGAGAGGAATATGCAATGTCTACATTCTTTACCACCCTGACCCTTTGGTCTACCGTAAAGTGGTACACTTTGCCGGATACACCAGATAGTGATCGCTGGCTTTTATTTACGGTTTATGCAGGTGGATTATCCATTGGGGTTCACTTATTAAGTTTGTTGACTTTCCCTGCTTTGGGATTGTTCTACTACTTCAAGAAATATAAAAATCATAATCTTTTGGGTATGGCCGCCGCCGCCGGTATCGGTGTGGTTGTTCTAGGAGTTATCCAAAAGTTTATCATAGTTGGGATACCTGTTTTATGGTCCAAGATGGAACTGTTGATGGTCAATAGTTTTGGACTACCTTTCCACTCTGGTTTAATCCCTACGATCCTTATTATAGGAGCAATCTTTTATTTCGGTCTGAACTATGCCCATAAGAAGGGAAATCAATTGCTTCAATTGATCATGGTGGGATCGGCTCTAGTCGTCATCTCCTTCTCTACACTGGGAGTGGTAGTCGTAAGAGCCAATGCTTCTACACCAGTTAACATGAACGCCCCTAGTGATGCCATGCGATTGATCCCATACCTCAACCGGGAGCAATATGGGGAAAGAGCACTATTGTACGGCCCTCACTTTGCAGCACGCTACAGCAGTATCGATGATTCTGAGAATCGATACGGTCGAGTAGGGGACCGATATGAGGTGGTAGACCAAAAGATCTCTCTTGAATACAGTAATAAGGACAAAATGCTATTTCCTCGATTGGGAGATGGTACCCAGGGGCGTCCCCGCTTGTATAAGCGTTGGATGGGATTGAATCCAGATGGGCCCTTGCCAGGCAATCGACCTAATTTTGCAGATAATATTGGCTTCTTCATTCGCTACCAGTTGGGATGGATGTATTGGCGTTATTTCATGTGGAATTTCTCTGGTCGCCAGAATAGTGATCAAGGCTATGAACCCTGGGACAAGTCCAGTGGACATTGGATCAGTGGGATTAAATTCCTGGATAGTATGCGCTTGGGGAATCAAAGTGAGCTGCCTGCCACAGAAAGTAATCATAAGGCTAGGAATACCTACTTTATGTTACCATTTATATTTGGCTTGATCGGCTTGTTCTTCCATTTCAGGCAAAGTAATAATGAGGCCTTGACTCTTCTGGCCCTATTCATTATAACCGGGATAGGTATCATTGTATACTCTAATCAGCCTCCGCGGGAACCGAGGGAAAGGGATTACGTTTTGGTAGGTTCTTTCTTTACCTATGCTATTTGGATCGGGATGGCGGCAGCTGCGCTCTTCAATATGCTGAGAGAAAGAGCTAAACAAAGTGGTCCGATCGCGGCGATTGTCGGTTCGTTGTTAGTGCTGAGTGCGCCACTATTAATGGGTTTTCAGAATTTCGATGATCATAGCCGTATGCACCATACTGGGGCTCGGGATTATGCCAGCAATTTCTTGAATTCTTGTGAAGAGAATGCGATTATATTCACCTACGGAGATAATGATACTTACCCGCTATGGTATGCCCAGGAAGTGGAGAATATCCGTCGGGATGTACGGGTAGTTAACCTGAGTTTGATTGCGGTAGATTGGTATATTGACCTGCTGCGCCGTAAACAAAATGACTCTCCAGCTTTGAAATTGACGATACCAAGTGAAGCCTATAGAGGGAATAAGCGAAATCAGGTTTTATATAATCCATACGCACAGTCACCTAATGTGAATAAAGCGGTGAGCTTAGATCAGTTCCTGAAAATGATCGCTCAACCTAGAGAGGTGCCCTTACAAGGAGGTCGAACACTAGAGGGATACTACGAAACTAAGAACGTTTTCATCCCCGTAGACCGACAAGCTGCCCTTCGAAGCGGAGCTGCAACAGTAGCAGATTCAAATCGAATCGTCAATCGTATTCCACTCAATTTGACTAATAGAGATCAGTTACTCAAAGACGAGATCGCCATTCTTGATGTGATCGGATCTAATCTTTGGGATCGTCCAATCTACTTCTCGGTTACTTGTCGTAGAGAAAAGTTGATGGGGCTAGATAACTACATGCAGTTAGAGGGATTAGGATTGAGAATTGTTCCGGTTCGTTCAGATGGAGAATCCATCTACGGCATGATTGGTTTAGGTCGAGTGAATAAGGATGCCTACTATGACAATGTCATGAACAAGTTCAAATGGGGTAACTTTGATAAAGAAGACCTTTTTGTGGACAATAGCTATATGCCAAGTATTCAGAGTATGCAGCTTGGAATGCGTCGAGTGAGCTTTGAATTACTACGTGATGGTCAGAAAGACA
The DNA here is from genome assembly GCA_913057785.1 of uncultured Lewinella sp. Classification (GTDB taxonomy): domain Bacteria; phylum Bacteroidota; class Bacteroidia; order Chitinophagales; family Saprospiraceae; genus DT-111. The sequence continues at coordinate 96,659 of CAJXPD010000001.1, forward strand.
AGGCTATGGCTTTAGTAGACAAATACTTTGAATCCTTCCCACACAAGAACTTCCCGTACGATTACCGTACCATGATGATGTTGGATGTGTTGTACCAAGGCAATGAATATCAGAAGGCCAAGCCGCATATGGAAATCTTGGCGCAGGAAACCTTAGACTATTTGGAATACTATACTTCCATTCTTGACAATAAGAATTTCCAGGCCAGCTATGCCGATCAGTATAGCTTGCGTAATCGGGATATGGAACGACTGCTAGAAGAAGCGCAAAGGCAGAATGATACCGAGTTCTTGCAGAAGTGGGAACCATTGTTCTCTCCTTATCGGGTGAGTACCAACCAAAATGGGACCTTAGATGGCATGCAGCAGTTGAATCAGTAACTCCGTAAGGAGTTTGATCAAAAGAAAAAGTTTAGCTCAAGACTACTTGGGCTAAACTTTTTCTTTTTTGGAGGATTCCGTTTCTTTGTAGGATCAATAAATTATGGTTCTCAGACAATTCTTGTGTTTCTAAGTCATCCCTTGAGCTAAAATACTTGCTTGCCTAAGGCACAATTATTTTTGCTAAAGTGCTGTCTAGCTAGACGTACAAGATTATCTGAGAAAGCAAACTACTCATCTGACATGAATATCAAGAAGATGTCTATCGGCTGCGACCACGCCGGTTTTCCCTATAAAGATAGTATCAAGGCTCTACTAGAAGGTAGAGGAATTGAGGTAACCGATTACGGTACAAATTCCATTGAATCGGTGGACTATCCAGACTTTATCCACCCGGTCGCTGATGATGTGGAAAAAGAAAAAGCGGATCTTGGTATCATACTCTGTGGGAGTGGAAATGGTGCTTCTATGACAGCCAACAAGCACCAAGGTATCCGGGCAGCACTTTGCTGGAGTAATGAGATAGCAGCCCTTGCAAGACAACACAATGATGCCAATATATTATCTCTCCCAGTACGATTTGTTAGTGAATCGGAGGCACATGAAATGGTAAACACTTTTCTTGACACGGAATTTGAAGGAGGAAGGCATGCGAGAAGAGTAGGCAAGATCGCTTGTGTCTGATCAGTTTTTGCTGTAAAAAGTGGAGCTATTGTTCTAACTATTGGTTACCGCTTGTCTGTACCGACAGGGTTACTTGCTAGACAAGTTCTACGAAAAAGCAATTTTTTTTAACAAAGCTCCGGTTTCACAACTTACCTTATACTGTTATTATTGGACAAACTTCTTTGCCTTGCCCAAGTTGTATTTTTACTGACCAATAATTGGAAGATGCGTCCGTTAATTGAATAAAGCATCTTGGCATTGAATATCATAGCAGGAGATTGACCCTTGGAAAGATCAGGACAGCTATCACAGGTGTGTTCCTGCTGACAAATCAACAACATCATGAAAAGAGTATTGTGTTTACTACTGTGCTGCTCCTATGTTTTAGGGTATGGACAGTTTGCGGGAACTACGACAGATGAAGAGGAAAAAGTCGCTCGCTCCCTTGCGGCTACCATTACTGTATCAGACCTGCAAAATCATCTAACGACTATTGCTAGTGCTGAGTTTGAAGGTAGAGAAACAGGTACAGAAGGGCAAAAAAAAGCAGCAGACTACATCGCGAACTATTTTAAGCAACTAGGGTTGCCAGCGATTGGTGAAGATGGTACCTATTTCCAAAGGATCTCCTTTATTGCTGAGAATTGGAATAATATCGAACTAAGTGTTAACGGAGATGTCAAGCGCCATATGTGGGATTACTATGCTTATCCGGCCAATAATGCGGATCGCCCGACACAAGACTTTAAAGAAGTAATATTCTTGGGCTATGGTATAGATGATACCCGGTATAGCGATTACAAGAATGCAAATGTAGAGGGGAAGGCCATCCTTATCTATGCTGGAGAACCAATGGGGAAAGATAGCTTGTCGCATGTATCTGGAAAAAGAGGTGCTACAGAATGGTCAACCGATACCTTTAAGAAACTACGTGTAGCCAAAGAAAAGGGCGTGGCTATGGTCTTTATCATTGATCCAGACTTTAAGAATAATGTAGGTACTGCCCGTCGTACTATTCTTAACCGCCGCCTAAAAATGGGCTGGAGTAAGAACCCTGCAGATAACTTTGCCAATAATGTATTTATCTCCACTAAAGTGGCTAAAGATATCATCGGCAGCCAGTACAAAAAGGTGGTAAAAGCCCGAAAAAAGATCAACAAAAAGAAGCGGGCAAAGCGCGTAAACCTGCCTACGAATCTATCCATTACGATGGAAAAGAATATTCGGCAGTTGTTGGGGGAGAATGTGCTAGGCTTTGTGGAGGGATCAGATCCTGCTAAAAAAGATGAGGTGGTAGTTGTGACGGCACACTATGACCACTTGGGCAAGCGCGGAGATGATATTTACTATGGAGCGGATGACAATGGCTCAGGGACTTCTTCCGTAATGGAGGTTTGCCAGGCTTTTGTGGAAGCTAAGAACAAAGGCGAGGGGCCTAAAAGAAGCGTACTATTTATGCTGGTTTCAGGGGAGGAAAAGGGATTGTTAGGTTCCGAATATTATGCACAACATCCAATTTTCCCCTTGGAAAATACGGTAGCAAATGTCAATGTAGATATGGTAGGTCGAGTAGATGAAAAACATGCAGATAACCCGAACTATATCTATGTGATCGGGTCCAATCGCCTTAGCACCGAGTTACACGAGATCAATGAAGCGGCCAACACTACCTATACCCAATTGGAGTTAGACTATACTTACAATGCGGAGAATGATCCAAACAGATACTACTACCGCTCTGACCATTACAACTTTGCGGAAAAAGGAGTGCCCGCCATTTTCTATTTCAATGGTACGCATGATGATTATCACTTGACGAGTGATACGGTTGATAAGATCAATTTTGAGAAAATGGCTAAAATTGCTCAGTTAGTATTTCACACGACTTGGAAGTTGGCAAATCGCACCGACCGCATCAAAGTAGATGTATTACCAAAACGATAGAAAGGATTAGAACTGATGACTGAGGCCTTCTAGAGCTTAGAGAGGCCTTAGTCATTGGCATAAAAAAAGGCTAACGAACTAAGTCCGTCAGCCTGCTCTACAAAGCGAGTCGATACTTGATTCTACCCCCCTGTTGAACCAGTACGTCTCGCTTTTTCTTTTGACTCAATTGAGCCAGTATATCTTACGGGCAACCGCTGAACTATCCCCCCACGTTAGTCCTAGCAAGTTGCCCGATTGATTGCTTTTTGGAAGGCTACAACGAACATATCCATACCCAGCTTTAAGCTTAAGTATTGATTCGTGCATAGCACTTCATGGTCTTAGCATGCTAAAACCGGCCGTCATTTTAATTTTGGTATGAAATGTAAATGAAGAGATTGGAGTTTTTTCTCCAATACAAATTTTCTCAAGCTCTCTTAGAAGTGTGGCGACACAGATTGGTGTTCCCTCCTTCATTCGTCGCTAGTGCGAAAGTAAATATTTATTCAGATAAATTCAACTTCGCCTCTTCAAAAAATGAAAGCCACGAGTAAAAGTGGCCACACTTGATAAATCTTACGCTAAAAGTTCAGAAAGGTTGCCATTTTGTCAGAAATAATTTCGCTGGCATGTCCTTTGAAGGCCAAGTATCAGTGTTTTCTGTCATTCATAACGGAAAATATCGGAGAATTAGGCCGAAATTGGCAAATGAAAGGCTGAATCTCCTGCCAATTCAGTGAAAGCTGTCTAAAAGTTCATCATAAATTCAAAAACCAAATTCTATGCAGAAAGGAAATATATCTGTACAAACGGAGAACATCTTTCCTATCATTAAGCAGTTCCTCTACTCCGATCAGGAGATCTTCCTACGGGAACTTATATCCAATGCAGTTGACGCAACCAATAAGCTAAAAACGCTAAGTTCTAAAGGAGAGTTTAAAGGAGAAATCGGAGATACTACCATCGAAATCATCCTGGATAAGGAAAACAAAACTTTGACGATCCGAGATAAGGGGATCGGGATGACGGAGGAAGAAGTACAAAAATACTTGAATCAAGTTGCATTTTCCAGCGCCGCAGAATTCTTGGAAAAATATAAAGACGAAGCCAACATCATCGGCCATTTTGGACTTGGATTCTACTCTGCCTTTATGGTGGCCGAAAAGGTAGAAGCAGTAACCAAATCCTATCAAGATGGATCAGCAGGTGTTACATGGACCTGTGAAGGAGATCCTTCTTACACGATTGATGGAAACGATAAGACAGAGCGTGGAACGGACGTCGTATTGCACATTAGCAACGATAGTGAAGAGTACTTGGAGGAGAGCAGAATCGAAGAGCTGCTGAAAAAATATTGCCGGTTCTTACCCGTATCGATCAAGTTTGGAACTAAAACAGAATCCATTACTGAGGGAGAAGGAGATGATGCGGAGACTAAAGAAATTGAAGTTGATAACATCATCAACAATACTGATCCGATTTGGAGGAAACAACCAACTGAATTGACGGATGAGGACTATCGTTCATTCTACAATGAATTATACCCCTTCAGCCCGGCTCCAATGTTCTGGATCCACTTGAATATCGATTATCCCTTCAATTTGACAGGGGTTCTATATTTCCCTAAACTGGGTAATTCCTTTGAAGTACAGAAAAACAAGATTCAGTTGTACTCTAACCAAGTGTACGTAACGGATGATGTGAAGGAGATTGTGCCGGAGTTCTTGACACTATTGCACGGGGTTATTGACTCTCCGGATATTCCACTAAACGTTTCTCGTTCTTATTTGCAGGCCGATCAAAACGTGAAGAAAATCACCGGTTATATCACGCGTAAAGTGGCCGATAAATTGAACGAACTCTTCAAGAAGGATCGCAAGGACTATGAGTCCAAGTGGGGGGATCTGGGCGTATTTGTGAAATACGGAATGATCTCGGAAGAGAAGTTCAATGACAAAGCGGAGAAGTTTGCACTCCTCACCAATACTGAAGGTGAATTCTCCACGATCGCTGAATACAAAGAAAAGATCAAGGACGCTCAGACGGACAAGCACGATAAGATTATCCACTTATATACCAATAATCCGGTGGATCATGATAGCGCCATTCAAGCTTGTAAGAATAGAGGGTATGATGTGCTGGTTTTAGATCACGTTATCGACAACCACTTCTTGCAACATCTTGAGCAGAAGCAAGGAGATACTACCTTTGTTCGAGTGGATTCAGATACAGTAGACAACCTAGTGCAAAAAGATGAAACTACTGAATCTGTATTGAGCGAGGAAGAACAGAATAAGGTGAAAGAGCGCTTTGAAAAAGTGACAGAGAAAGGTGGTGGAACCATTGTGATGAAAGCCATGTCACCTGAGGATCCTCCAGTGATGATCACAAAGCCTGAATTTATGCGTAGAATGAAAGAAATGCAGGCTATGCAAGGCATGTCAATGGATGCTTTCCCTGATATGTTTAATGTAGTGGTCAATACGAATCATCCTTTGCTAGCTAGCAAATTATTGAAGATGAGAAGCGAAGAGAAGAAAGAGAATTTAGTGCAGTACTTGTATGATCTCGCTTTGCTGAATCAGAATATGTTGAAAGGGTCGGACCTAACCGCCTTTGTCAACCGAAGTCTGGACTTCTTGAAGTAATTTAGATTGTCCAATACAGAATGAAGCGTCTTTTGGAGCAAGTTACTCTGGAAGGCGCTTTATTTTTTTCAGTAATTGCGGCAATTTCTCCTGAAATTCTTTTCCGCCAGATGCTTTTAACTCTTCGGCTTCTTCTTCAGCTAGATTTGCCTCCCCTTTCTTTAGGTGGGTTAGAGTAAGATACCAACTCGCCTTTTCGTAGTAGGTTTTATCCTTAAGCTTCAATTCCTGAAAAAACTGGATGGCTTTTTCCTCATTCCCTACTTCTAGTTGTGCAATGCCCATCCATAGATAGGCCGGATGATCACTTGGGAAGGCCTCCAGATGTTTTTCAAGTAAGGTAATGGCTGATTGAAAGTCTTCTCTCTGATAGGCCGTCAAAGCGGGTTGAATGTTTTGGTAAGCTTCATCATTTCGGGCATCTCGAAGCTGAATTTGGGTAGGTTGTGGAATCTTATAATAACTGGAAAATACAGATTGATGATCTAGTTGAGGCCTAAACCAAAAGATAGATAATAGGGCGAAGCCAATTGCTAATATGGCGGCTATCTGAGTGAAGCGAAATGCCCTTTTATTACCAAGTCGTAACGATCGAATCTGTTTGGCGTCTTGGTGAAGGTCTTGGCTTTGCTCCAAGCCTGCTAATGCCCCATTGCAAAGGGGGCAATCTATCAGATGTTCTTCCACCCGACGCTGGGCTGTCTTGGACAATCTTCCATCTTTATAGTCTTGAAGTTGTTGTAGACTTAAGCAGTCACTTGGAGTAAAAATGGACTTCATAGCTTATGACTTATCATGTTCGATGCCTTCCAATAGAATCTTCAATTTTCGTTTCCCATTCTGCAAGTAGCTTTTGACTTCTTTTAAACTATATGATGTTTGTTGACTGATCTCTTTATAGCTTTTCCCTTCAAAGTAGAATAGCTGTAAACACTCTCTTTGTAATGGATCTAATTCTTGAAGCGCTGATTGGATAGCTTCATCGGAGAAGCCGTAAGCATGACTTTCTTCCTCCACGAAATTTGGAATCGAAACGGTCTCAATATTTTTTTCCCAGTTCGGGTTGGGCTGGGATTGGCGATTCTGAGCTCGAATATGACTGATACATTGGTTCCGAATCACGCTATACAACCAACTTCTGAAATAACTGATGTCAGCTTTTGGACAACGCTCATAGACCTTTTCAACGATAGTCATAACCATATCTTTGCAATCCTCCTCCTGACTGAGGTATTGCTTACAATTAAAGTAAATGAGGTGGCTATAGCGCTCAATTAGTGTGAAAAAGTACTGGTCTTCTCCTGTTTTTTGGAAAGCTCTTAGTAATTGTTCATCTGACCAATTGGCTAAGCCCTTTTTTGGTTTTAGCCATCGCAAAGACATACTCAATATTAACAAATATTGATAAGTAATAATCCTTGTGGCCAATATTTTCTGAGTATCGTAATGAGGGAGTAAACGTAAAAGGTGGGACGCCAGGCAATGGTAGGACTATGGAGTAAGGATGATAAGTCGCTTACTCCATAGTCTAATTGGGAGTGGATTAGAATTCTACGGTTGACATTATGAATTCCAATTGCTGCATGAAGTTTCGCTTTTCTTTGCCAGGGGCATATACGAAGCCATCTACAAAAAGCAACTCTTCTTTTTCAGGATTATGGATTAAATAGCTGATGAAAGCTCCACCCATAAAGTCATTTACCATTTCCCAAATTCCTCGAGCCTCGAGCGTATATTTATTATTTAGCGTCTTGATACTCGTAAACATGGGGAGGTCAATGTCATTAATACGCATGTAGGTGTCAGGAAGAGTAGAAGAAACATAGGCTCTTCCTAGACTATCTCGAATAGCTTTGATGCCTTGCTTTGACAACTGAGACTGATCAGTATAACCAATCTTACGAATCAGTAAATTGCTATTGATATTGTCAATTTCTCTACGCATCCAGATCAAATCATCATTGCTAATGGCAAGATTATAATCACTTGGTACTCTGATTTTGGTCCCCATTTTATCGGCTACCTCAGCCTGGATAGCGGGGTTTTCACCCCCAAAGTAAATGGTAGCTTCGATTTTAGCTCTATCCGCTTCATGCACTCGCTTGGCCACGGCTGGGAAGTTCTTTTTGATGTTCTCGATCAGATCATCATCGCTAAAAGCGAATTGATATACTAGTAACTGGTTCTTAGCCCATTTATCTCTCGCTACCGTAGAGGTATAATTGGGGTCATTTTGGGCTTTATCCAGTCTTTCCTGTTTCAGATCCGCCTTCATCAACTGCGTGGTCGGAGAATCATCTTCGTTAAGATTACTGAGCAACATATAATTGCGGAATTCCTTTCGAATCGGATCTTTGTCCAGTTCAGCTGGCGTGAATTGGCGTAGATCAAAGATGGGTTCTGGCTGGGGAAGGATGGGGTAGGCTGCACTGTAATAGTAACGAAGCGTATCTCCTATAGGCCCTTCCCAAATGCGATCATCTGCAATGATGATGATCTCATTTAATTTCCCGAATGCATTTGGAACTGGAGCAAGACTACGTTGCATGTCCTCACTACAAGCTGTAAACAAAAGGGACAAGCTTAGAAAGCTAATGATTTTATAAAGATTCATTGAATGTATTTTTTAGATCAATCCTCTGATACAGAAGCTTCAACAATTGATTCACTTAAAAGATGAAGTTTGCTTTCATTTTGGTGTATAAGTGCTTGGGATATCTAACTAAATCAACGGAAAGAATCATCCTTTGATGACTTGCCATTCAAGGCTACTAAATTAGCACGAACTCCTCTAAGAAGCGAAGATCAAGGCCTTATTTTATTGGAACATTTTAGGCAAAGCTTCTTAATGTATAACGATTCGAAGGGCAACAATAGTTTTATCAATAAACTTCACGCTTTGTCTAGATTACTTGAAGGAGTTTTGGCCTGTAATATATTATCCCAAACGATCGAGGCAGCCTTCTGCCAGCTGAAATGCTGCCTTTGCCGCCTTCCTTTTTCAATTAAGTCTTGTCGGGTGACTGGAGACGCATAAAGTTGCTGTAGACCTGCAGAAAGGGCATCTACATCTGTAGGGTCAACGATGATCGCAGCTTCACCTGCTACCTCAGGTAAGGAAGAGGAATTAGACGTCAAAATTGGAACATCGGCATGCATGGCTTCTAACAATGGAACTCCAAAGCCTTCGAACAAAGAGGGATACGTCAAGGCTAAGGCAGCCCCTAACACTTTTGCCAACTGTGTATCATCTAAGTAGCCCAAGAGGTGGATGTCGTTTCGGTGTTCGGCCTGCGACAGCGCTTGTTCGATAGCCTCTGTTTGCCAAGCCAGTCGTCCTCCAATGAGCAATTGGATAGAAGAGGGAGTAACTTTTTTGAATTGGTCAAAGGCTTGGATTAGGCGCGCCACATTTTTACGTGGATGTACCGAACCTAAATAGAAGAAATAATCTTTGCCTTGACTGTACTGCTTCTGGGTGTCTTCCTTCTCTTTTTGACTTAGTACCCGAAAAATTGAACGGACTCCATTACAGGCTACTGCAATTTTCTGAGCAGGCGTCTGGTATTGTCGAATGATGTCCTGTTTAGTGAATTCCGAAACACTTATAATGCGTTCGGCCCGCTGCAAATATTTAGGGACAAAATGCTTATAGAAAACCCGACCGTGGAAAGGCACTTGCATGGGATAGTGGCAAAAAGCGATATCATGACACACCATGACCGTCGGAACTTTACTGCTTAACGAACAATAGCTATCAGGAGAGAGGAAAACATCAATCTTATGCCGCCGCAAGACCCTAGGAATGGCTATTTCAAACCACCACCACCAGAGCACAGCATGCCGGGCTGGAGGCTGCACAACGATGCCCTCAACATTATCTGCGGGAATAAAGATGGGATCAAATGGCCGATCAAAGAGAAAAACGAAATGATGCTCAGGATGATTAGTAACCAGTTGTTTGGCTACTTCCCAGGTAAACCAACCAATTCCCTCCAGGTTGTTGCTAAGCAGAAAACGAGTATTGATGGCAATTCTCATAGGCAGGCCAAAGGTAGCAAGCCTATAGCAGCTGGCAAAGCCTAATTCAGGAGCTTGTTATAAAATAAGGGTAGAGCTCAATAGGTGTACTTTGAGGGTAAGGAGTCAAGAAAATTGAAAGGGAGACAACTAAATTTTGCTATCTTAGTTTTAAGGTTAAACAAAGGACTGATTCAAACTTGTTGACTGTCGACGAGGCCAAAGCATTGGATTTACTGA
>CAJXPD010000002.1 GCA_913057785.1 uncultured Lewinella sp.
CATACCTGGAAGGTACGGCGAGGCTTTTTAACGTGGACCAGGACAAAATTTGCCGTTCGTAGCCGATTGATGGAATTTTAAACATACTCTAAACCAAACCTCTCCGTCCACATGCCTTCTATATCCGTTAATTCCCTATAAATACGCCTTGAAGCCGTATTCACCTACTGGGATGCAACCCTTGTCGATTATCCTTGTCTATAGACATAGAAACTTGTTTCTTCAGGATTAGTTATCCATGTAGCAAAGACCGAAGACACTCATTATCACAAGACTATAGTTTTTGCTTCATGTCTTTTAAACCAGGCCATCCTGACCCAAGAAGGCTTGAATAGATGGAATTTGGACATGATACCTAAAAGAAAAATCAGCTCAACATCAAAACCCGAGTTAAAAAAGTTGGATTACATAAGTACACATCGGGATATCGTTGAGGAATGTAAACGGGGAAATCGCCAGGCTCAATTTGAGCTTTACCGACTATATGCCAAGGGTATGTACAATATCTGCTTGCGCATGGTAGGCAGAGAAAACGATGCGGAAGACCTGTTACAAAACTCCTTCATCGATGTCTTTAGCAAACTACATACTTTCCGCTACCAATCCTCCATTGGAGCTTGGATTAAGCGAATTGTAGTAAATAATTGCATCAACTTCCTAAAGCGGAAGCGGATATATTTTGAAGACTTAAATAATGCCTACGAGTATGAGTTTTCCCACCAAGAAGAAGACTTAGGAGGTGGGAAGGTCAACGTGGATGCCATCAAGCAAGCACTATACCAGCTTCCTGATGGTTACCGGGTGGTATTTTCCTTATATTCGTTGGAAGGCTATGATCACAAAGAAATCGCTCAGATCTTGAATGTGACCGAAGCTACTTCCAAATCACAGTATAGTAGAGCGAAGAAGAAACTGAAAGAATTATTGAAGAACAAATCTTTACTTTCAAACTATTAAACTGATCAGAAGGATACTAAAATCTTTCCAGATCTTATTATAGAGATATGCACCAAGATAGCCTCGAAAAATTTATCCAAGATAACCGGGAGTCATTTGATGACGCCTACCCCAGCCTCAAGAGCTGGGCGGTGATCGAGCAGTCTTTAACGGAGCAAAAAGTTAAGCAATTAACGAGCAGGCGATTATTGAAGATTGCTGCTGCCGTCCTCCTTATCTTTACCGCTGGAGGGTTAATTGGCAGTTACCTCACACAGGCCACACAGGCTCCCCCTAGCGTTCTAGCTACCATACTTCCGGATATCTCTCCTGAGTTGGTTGCCCTAGAACAACACTACCTCGAACAAATAGAAGAAAAATCTGCACAATTAGCTAGCTTCCCTCAAGATCAAGAGGTAGTCGGAGATCTCCAATTCATAGATGAAGCCATGGAAGAGCTACGACTAGAATTAGAGGTGGCACCGAAAGGCGCCGAAGAACAGATCATAACCAATTTGATCCGTAGTTATCAAATTAAGGTTAAGATCCTTGAGCGGGTTTTGGAACGAATCGGTTCTGAGACGCCCAACACGGAGCCAGTAGTCAAAAAGAAGAAAAGTAATGAAATTAGTATCTAGGCAACACGGGAATACTCGAGAAGTTACTTTCCCTGGTCTGACCATGGTCCCCAGAGTAGCTTGGTTGCTATTGATCGTTCTGCTGGGTGCCGCCGGAGTACCTTCCGATGAAGAAGAAGGCAGAAGAGAATTCACTAAAACGATCAAGAAGGAGTTCGATATCAGTCTTGACGGAACGGTCGAGGTGTTAACGAAATACGGGAAGGTTGAAGTGAATACCTGGGATCGTAGTCGTGTAAAGATCGAAGTTCAAATGGTGGTTCGCACCTTAAATGAGACTTCTGCTCAGGAGGTGTTTGAGCGCATTAATGTAGACTTCACCAATAGCCCGAACTATGTAAAAGCCGCTACCAATATCTCAACCAATAAAGATTGGTGGGCCGGATGGGGAGACAACAAGACGGATTATACGATCAATTATGAGATCTATATGCCCGCCAGTATTCACCTGGAGCTTGATACCAAACATTGCGATGTTCTTGTAGGAGAGTTAGAGGAAAGCGCCACGGTGGAGATGAAGTATGGCAATTTCCAGTTTGCCGGCTTGGATGAAGAAACTGAACTGAATCTGGCCTTTTGTAACGGACGGATCGACAAAGCGAAATACATCGACGCGAATCTTAATCACTGCACGCTCAAGTTATCTACGGCAGAGGAGGTCAATATCTCTTCCCGTTACAGTAACCTTTCCATAGATGATGCGCAAGATGTACGAGTGGATTCCAAATACGACAACTATAAGTTAGGACAAGTCGCAAACTTCAGAAATAGTGGCCAATACGATAATATAGAAATTGTCGAAGCCTCAAATGTTTTTGTTGACTCTAAATATTCAATAGTTACCGCCTCTACTGTAGCCAAGCAGCTAGATGTAGAACTAGATAATGGAGGCCTGGTAATCTCACGCATGGCCAAAGGATTTTCAGCGGTAAATCTCCTAGGCAGATTCACTGACTTTCAGGTAGGTGTAGAAGCAGGAGCACAGTACAAACTAGATGCCCTGGCTGATTATGCCGGAATTGGTTATCCGAAGAGTATGACTGTTACTTATGAGAAGGCAAAATCTACCACTCACGAAGTAATGGGTCATGAAGGAAACAAAGCTGGTGAAGCCTTGATCAAAGCCCGATTAAATTACGGGGCGCTAAAGGTCAAGCACAACTAGCCAAGCCACCCAGACGTGGCTTTTAGTTAAGCATTTTATACTAATCCAATTTTATATTAAGGGTAAGCCACTCGTTTTTGCGGGTGGTTTTTTCTTTATATATTGAGTACTTCTCTCAATAGAGCTGACACAATAAGCAACAACATGACTGTACAATTCTGTGGTGCCGCACGCGAAGTGACCGGAAGTTGCCATTTGATTACCCTTAGTGATGGCTATAAGATTCTATTGGATTGTGGACTTTACCAAGGCTATAGCAGCCATATGAAGGACTTCAATGAAACCTTCTTATTCAAACCTGAAGAAATTAACTGCCTGATCCTTTCCCACGCCCACATCGATCATTCCGGGCGTATCCCCAAGTTGGTCAAGGAGGGCTTTTCTGGCTGTATCCATAGCACGCACGCCACGCGCAGCTTATGCTCTATCATGTTGTTAGATAGTGCGATGATACAGACAAGAGATGCTGAGTACTTCAACAAAAGGATGAAAAAAAAGGGAAAGAAGTTTGAAGTGAGAGAGCCTTTGTACAAAGCCGAGCATGCGCATCAGACCATGAAGCAGTTCGTCAGCTATGCTTATGATCGCTGGTTTCAAATTCATGAGGGAGTAGAGGTATTATTCCGAGATGCAGGGCATATTCTTGGAAGTGCGAGCGTAACATTGAAAATTCGTGAAAATGGTCGGACCAGGATGATTGGATTCACCGGAGATATAGGTCGCCCAAATAGACCTATCCTACGTGATCCAATTCCCATGCCGGAAGTAGAATATCTTATTTGTGAATCTACTTATGGAGATAAGGATCACATGGCCGCTCCTTCGGAGATAGAACGTTTTCTTGAGATTATAAAAGAGACTTGTGTAGAGAAGAAAGGGAAATTACTAATCCCTGCCTTTAGTGTCGGTAGAACCCAGGAGATCGTATACATGTTGGATCAATTAGAAACGAAAGGAAGATTACCACATATTCCCGTTTATGTAGACAGCCCACTTGCCGTCAATGCTACTACGATCTTCGGTGCTCATCCAGAGTGTTTCGACAACCAGTTACATGAGTATATGCTCGTGGATGATAACCCATTCGGATTTAATGCCTTGGAGTATGTCAAATCCGTAGAAGTCTCGAAACAACTCAACCATACTACGGAGCCTTGCATCATTATCAGTGCCTCTGGCATGATGAACGCAGGTCGGGTGAAGCATCATCTTTACAACAGTATGGATAAGAAGCGGAATACTATCTTGATTGTAGGTTACTGCTCTCCGAATACACCGGGAGGAAAGCTTCGTGCGGGAGCCGAAGAACTTAGGCTCTTTGGAGACCTCAAGCCGGTTAATGCAGATGTCGAAATCATGGATTCCTTCTCTGCTCATGCCGATCGAAATGAAATGGTCGACTTCATTCACAATCAACGCGGCCACTTGAAAAAACTATTCTTGGTACATGGTGTGCTAGACCGCCAAGAAAGCTTCCAGGAGATGTTGGGAGAAAATGGTTTTAGGCAAGTAGAGATTCCAACCTTAGGTCAAGTTTTTGAATTAAAGTAGAACAGGAAAGATGTTAGGGAATAGAACAAATAAGAGATAAACCTATGTCTGGTTTGTTCGGTACCATCACGCTTATCTTTTTGTCCATTGGATGTGCCCAAGGGGTATTCTTTGGAATCCAGCTACTGGCCACTAGATCCAATCCTTCTAAAAATAGATTTCTAGCCTGTCTCTTGCTTCTTTTCTCCTATCGCTTATTCAATCAAATCCTGCTCTTTTTTGGGATTGGGAAATATGATTGGTGGTATCATTCTACCCTTGAGTTGAGTTGGAGCTACGGGGCTTTAATCTTCCTTTATGTCAAGGCCAGCGCCAAGACCTCCTATACATTTTCGCAAAGCGATCGACTGCTGTTTATCCCGGTCGTGCTTCAGATAATTTTGAGCATTTTCGTCAGGTCCCAGAACTTCTTCTGGGATGGGACACGCGAGAGTTTATCCTGGCTGGGCTATTGGGGCTATGTGCTTTGGATGAATTATTCTACCGTCCCTTTCATCGCTTCCCTACTCATTCTCTACTACCTGAAGCAAGCTCAAGATTGCCTGGTATCAATTGACCCTAACGAAAGGAATCCTAAACCCTACCAGTTTACCAAAAAACTACTGACTAATACTAGAAGGTTCTATATTATAGTAGTGGCCATTTACCTTTTGGATTTCTTATTAATCCGCTTGGTGAATCAAGAAGCCTACTATTACTTCAATCGTTTTTATTACAATCCGTTTTTGATCAGCATTTCTATATTGACTTATGTTTTGAGCTTTGAAGGTTACAAACAAAGAAAAATAAGCTTGATTAATCCTAAGCCACAACTCAAGCAAAAGGATAGGAAAGTCCTAGAAGAGATTGCCAAAAAATTAGATCAGTTGATGAGTACGCAGCAACCTTTCAAGAACCCCAACCTCTCCTTGGACGAGCTCGCCAAAATGCTAGGAACCAAACCTTACCTCCTGAGTCAAACCCTCAAGTTTATTCACAACACCTCTTTTTATCCATACATTACTCAGTTTCGCATAGAAGCGTTTAAAGCACTCCTATTGGATCCAAAACACACCCAATTTTCCTTACTGGGCTTGGCCTATAGTGCTGGCTTCAATTCTAAGTCTTCCTTCAATCGAGCCATTAAAAAACACTATCAAGTTACCCCCAGCGAATTTCGGCGGCGCTTGCTGAAAGAAATGGGGCAATAAAAGGTGCCAATGAGCTTATTGACACGTTCAAGTGGGGAAATATGTAGAGCTTGCCGAAAAAATCACCGAGATGAAACAATTCGTAATTGCTTTCGCATGGACAGGGCTATTTGTGCTCTTTAACTCCTGTTCAAGAATTCCAGACGTATCGAGCAACACTGCTAGATTTATTGAAAACAAGAAAGGCCCCGTTGATATACCCAAAGGACAATCTTATCGCTTTGGCTACTTAGAGGTACCGGAAAACCGCCAGAACCCGAACTCCAATCGGATTCAACTGCCCGTTTACATTTTCAAAAGCCGCAACCCTAACCCTAAACCTGATCCGATTATCTATACCGTTGGAGGTCCCGGATATTCCACTATGCCCTCTGCTCCTTATATGGAGTATTATCAATACTTAGATGATCGAGATTTCATTTTGATAGAACAAAGAGGAAATTACTATGCTAAGCCCCACCTGGGTTGTCCAGAGTGGGCTAAGGCAAGGTACCTAGCCCAATTACCCACTACTAGTCCGACTGAAGCCGATAGCCTAAGAAAGCAGGCTGCCCTGGCTTGCAGAGGCCGACTCAAACAGGAAGGAATCGATCTAAATGGCTACCATACCATTGAGAGTGCTGCCGATATTGCCGACCTAATTAAGGTACTTGGGATTGAAGCGTATAACCTTTTGACTATCTCCTATAGTACCAAAATAGCCCAAGTCCTGATGCGTGATCATCCCAAAGGCATTCGAAGTGTAGTAATGGATTCTCCACTGCCATTAGAGGTGAGTTACGATGAAGAAAGTGTTCAAAATCTACTAGAAACACTTGACCAAGTACTTTCGGAATGCGAAAATTCTACCCCCTGTAATCAGGCCTTTCCTAATCTCAAGAAGCGTTTCTACGACTACCTAGAAGCAATTACAGTCGATCCCCTAGAAGTACTAGTCAAGAACTCAGAAACCGGAAAGCAGGAGGCCTTTCGTGTTCAAGGGAAGGAGATTGCTTTATTGTTCTCGACCATATCAAGTGATGATATTCCCACCGTACCGCTAGCTATCCAAAACCTAATGGACGGAGATCAAACTGTGTTAAAGGAATTCCTTAGTTCCCGTTTAGAAGCCCCTGGGGACGGTTCTGGCATTGGGATGAGATTATCGGTATGGTGTGCAGAGGAGTATCCATTTGCTTCTCAGCAAACAATTAAAGAGGAAACGAATAGATACCCGATAACTAAAGGCTTATCCCCGGAAACCTATTCAGCTACAGTCTGCAATACATGGAAGGTAAATATGCAGCCTGCCACGGAAAATGTGGCCATCACGAGCGACATACCCGTATTACTCATGAGTGGGGAATTTGATAGCGATACGCCTCCAAAATGGGCTAGTCAAATGCGTCCTAACTTCAGCAATAGTTTCCATTTGGTGTTCCCAGGTTGGAGACATACGGTGACGACCTATTGGAGCAAGCCCTGTGGAATGGAGTCGGCCAATGCTTTCTTCAATGATCCTTCTTCAGAACCCAGGCTAGATTGTTTTACCAAAATTAAGGCACCAAATTTTCAACTCCAGTAGAAGCTCTTCCAAGTCCTAGAAGACTTGCTTGTTGTCGAGGCAAGTCTTCTAGGTCGATTTTAAAAAACGCTAACATTATTTAAACCCCCAATCGCTTTCTCCAGTAATCAGCAATCATACTCAGCACTCGTTTCCTTGACAGGAACTTGAATAATATAAGTTGGAATCTTCTTCCTGTCACAATATAATGCTTGCCCGCTAGAAAGGCATCCAAGCCGAGTTGGGCTACTTCATCTGAGGACATCAATTTTGCTTGGGAATTGTCAACCCCAGATTCATTAGCCACCGTTGCAAAATTGCTGGCTGTTCCACCAGGACAGAGGCAAAACACCTTGATATTCGTTTCGGATAACTCACCTACTAAGCCCTCAGTGAAGTTCAAAACAAAACTCTTAGTAGCCGCATAGACTGAGCTATAGGGTACGGGAATAAAGGAAGCTGTGGAGCCCACATTGATGATCCCTGCTGCTGGTTTTTCTCTAAAATCCTCCACGTACAAATGACAGAGTTCCATTAGGCTCGTCACATTCAGCTGAATCATTTTGACATACTCTTCCAACGAAAAGTCCTCAAACTTCCCCCACTTGCCATAGCCTGCATTGTTTACCAAGAGATCGATGTCAATTTGGTCTTTCTGTAGCTGCTCATACAATTCCGAAGCCGCATTCAGTTGACTAAGATCCTTTTGATAGACATGGACACTGACCTGCTTCGTATTTTGAATATCGTTAGCAATCTCCTCCAACTTAGCCTGCGTCCTTGCTACAAGAACCAGATGCGCCCCTTTCGACGCCAATAGATAAGCGAAGGACTTACCAATACCAGATGATGCGCCCGTTACCAATGCCGTTTTATCCTTTAGATTCATTTGTTTTTTCAACAATGATAAGGCCTAGGCATGAGTAAAACCTTGCCATTTAGCAAGAAAAGGCTAGTTCGCAATTTTTAACCTACTTAAAGTAAAGGGAGAAATGCCAAGAAAAGAAGCAATTTGGTAGCGAGGTGCATACAGGGCAGCTTGATCATACCTTTCCAAAAAGAGTTGATAAGCTTCTTGGGCAGTGCTGTTGGCTAGCTTTCTTTGAAAGTTCACCTTTTCTAATAAGAGATTGGAAATGTAGTTTTGCTCGAAGTAGGCCCAATGTTCAATACGATCCAGCAATGTGTTTTGGGCGATCTTGTTTAGAACGAGTATCTGACAATCTTGGATAGCTTCTATTAAGCGTTGGCTCCTGACCCCTGTTCTAAAGCTATTCAGATCGGTACAGAAGGAATTTTCCTGGAAAAAGCCTGAAGTGATTTCTTTTCCTTCCTCATCATAGTAATAGCTTCTCATTAAGCCGCTCTGAATGTAACAGATGGCCTGATTTTGTTCTCCGCTGCGCATCAGAAAACCTCCCTTTTTCAACCGCTGTGGAACCAGATGACCTTCAAGTAGTTTTTGATCCTCAGGGCCTAGAGAAATGTAGGGCAGAATTTTATCGATCACTTTTTCTATGGAAGGCATGCATTCGAATTTTAGAGTATGAACGGATTAAACACTCCTCAATTATCGATAGCAAAAGTATGAATATCGATAGCACATTGTTGGATTGCCATTAGGTAGGGAGAGCGGTTGAAATATTCCGACCACCTACCTTAACGACCAATAGCCCATAGTCTAGGCATTGACTATGGGCCATTAGTATTTGGCAAAATATATAGGAAAAAGACCTAGCCTGGAGTTTCCCTACTCTGAATCTTATTCAACACCAGGGCAGCCTTCATCAAGAAATCATCATGATGCTGCGTGTACTCGTTGTATACCATCATCAGTCTAGCGGCATCAAAACAGGCCGACTTCGGCATGATCTGACGAGCAGCGATGGGGTGCAACCAATACTCTAGGTTGTTAGATCGTAGGTAACTCATGTCGTAGTCAAAATTGATCACGACAGAAAGCTTGTTCAAGGAGAAAAGGTAGTCTGTCTCCTTGTTGAGGTCTTTCTGGATGTCTATGATATTGTACCGCTCGAAGTTTACGCCAGAGCGCTCACAAAGGAATACGTCACGGCGACCATCAAATACGATGATATCGCGGAAACGGTACTTTCTCAAGTTCTTTAATAAAAAGTTCCTGATTTGCATTTTGGTAGGACGAAGCTGCTGGAAAGCGAAACGCAAGCCTCTTTCATCCATCCGAAATTCTTCATCATAGTTTTTACGGCGACGAGACCGTAGATTGATGACCTCCCTTCCACGGCCGACTGTGTGGCCCAATTCATCAACCTTTGAAAAAACGCTAACAATGTCAATGTTGGCTTGATTGTTCCAACTTTCTAGAAAAATTTTGTTAGAGCCGTTTTCGAAGACTAATAATGCAATTTCACTGATCGCGTAAAAATTGGGGTAACCGCCGTAAATGTTGCCATACTTTAATTCTAAAAATGCTACGTTTGTGTTCACGGTTTAAGGATGTAGTTTGATTTAATTAATGTGGTTAACCTGTTTTCAGTATAGTGTTTCTAAACGCAAGTTATAATAATTATCTATACCCGAAAAATTTAATACCAACAAAAATAGGGGGATTCGGCTAATCTCAAACGCTTGATAGTCGAGGTTTAATAGCTGGTTTTGGTACCTATTCTAGGAATAGAAAACGCCCATTTTCGTAGATTTTCTCATCATCTGCGTAAATAATTCCACCATTTCTCATATTCGTGATCATGTCCCAGTGAACAGAGGATTTATTCTGCCCACCCGCTTGCAAGTAGGATTGTCCGATAGCCATATGTACAGACCCTCCGATCTTCTCATCGAAGAGAATATTTTTAGTCAGTCGATCAATGTTATAGTTGGTTCCAATAGCTGCCTCTCCGAATCGCCTAGTCCCCTCTAAAGCAAAGATTTTATCCAAAAAAGCTTGCCCTCGACTGGCCTCCCATTTCTCAATGTATCCATCCTTTACCCATAGGCTTACATTTTCCACCTCATGGCCCATATAAATGCCCGGAAATGAAAACCGAATCACTCCGTTGACGGAGTCTTCCACGGGAGAGGTATAAACCTCACCAGAAGGCATATTCGTTTGACCATCTGAATTGATCCAGGTTCGACCCTTGGTAGAAAAACTAATGTCAAAATCTTCTCCCACATAGCGAACCTGCTCTCTGCTGTTCAACAGATCAACAATCTGTTGCTGTTCCTTTCGCACATTTAACCAGCTCTGCTTAGGATCATCATCAAACAAACGACACGCGCTATACACGAAGCTTTCGTATTCCTCCAGGGCCATTCCAGCATTCTGGGCACTGGCCAAGGTGGGGTATTGGCAGAGATTTCTCTTCAAATCTCTGGTAGCGGTTCTTTCAAAATATAGTTGTGAAAACGGTTGATGGGCTGTCTGGCGGATTTTAGCCTTTTCGGAGTCGACATCCTGATCTTCTCTCAAGTTGTAGGGAGCCCGAATATATAGGTAAGCATCGAAGTTTTGCATCGCCTCCTTGTAGAGAGTAGATACATAACTCAATTGTTTGTCTGTCTTGGCTTCTTTCAGAAACAGTCTGTACTTCTCTCGGAAATCCATATCAACTTCCACAATAGCCCCTGCCCTAACCGCCAGGCGAAAGACTTCTCGCACCAGTGGTTCGGCCAATTGAGTTGTGCGGATGTACAAACGTTCTCCTTCTTGAATCTCAAGGCAATAGTGTACTAATAAGTCGGCGTACTTCTCTAAAATCGGATTCATGTGTAGTCATTATCTTTTCGATACTTCTTCCTACCAATATTTAGCTTGGTAAGGGTATCGAACGTGGTACTGCTCTTGTATAGCTTCCGTTAGCTTGGCGCGAAGCTCATTCATATTCTCTTTTGTCAAAGCTGAAATAAAAACATTGTTTTCGCCAAACTGGTTGCTCAAACCTTGTTTCAATCCTTCTTCTACCTCTTGCTTGCCTTCCTCATCCAAAAGTGGATCAAAATATAAATCTCTATACTTGTCAATCTTATTAAAGACCATTAGCGTTGGCTTCTCTAACACATTCAGGTCTTTCAAGGTCTGATTAACCGTTCTAACATGGTCTTCATGCTGCGGATGGGCAATATCTACGACATGCACCAATAGATCACTCTCTCTAACCTCGTCCAGTGTAGACTTAAAACTTTCTACCAAGTGGTGAGGCAATTTTCGAATAAAACCGACCGTGTCAGACAACAAAAAAGGCATAGCCCCAAATACGACTTTACGAACTGTAGTGTCTAGGGTTGCAAATAACTTATTTTCTGCAAAGACTTCTGACTTGCTCAAGGTGTTCATTAAGGTTGACTTTCCCACATTGGTGTAACCTACCAAAGCCACTCGAATCATTTGCCCGCGGGTTTTCCGCTGCGTCATATTTTGCCGATCGATCTTCTCCAGCTTGGTTTTGAGCTTGGAGATCTGATCTCGTACAATACGACGGTCAGTCTCGATCTCTTTCTCCCCAGGACCTCTCATACCGATACCACCACGTTGGCGTTCCAAGTGAGTCCAAAGACCACGAAGCCTCGGCAGCATATATTGAAGCTGTGCCAATTCTACTTGCGTCTTGGCTTGGGCGGTCTGTGCACGACTAGCGAAAATGTCCAAGATCAAACTACTTCGATCGATAATCTTGACCTTGAGCTTTTCTTCCAGAATACTATTCTGCTTGCCTGAGAGATCATCATCAAAGATGACCATATTGATCTCCTCGTGACGTTCGATATACTCACTGACCTCTTCTAACTTTCCTTTGCCAATAAAGGTCTTACTATCGGGATGCGGGAGCTTTTGCACAAAACGTTTTATCGTCTTTGCACCTGCTGTCTCCGCTAGAAACTCTAATTCATCAAGATATTCTTGGACTTGTGTTTCGGATTGGTCTCTGGTTACAAGCCCTACCAGGATGGCATATTCGGTTTGTTTCTTAAGCCCTAACTTTTGTTTTTCGCCTAAATTCCATTCGTTTCCCATAGAAAACTAGCCTCTTTTACTTTTATTGACCCAATGTACAGGATTGAGTCTTTGTTTTTCTCTCCAGATTTCAAAATGTAGCTCGGGTTTGTCCCGACCTACCTTGCCAATTCGTTGGCTGGCACTAATCTGTTCCCCTCTTTTCACGAAGGTATCCTCTAAATTAGAGTAAACAGAATAATACTGTCCATGTTGTAATATCACGGTAGTTTTGTAGCCGGGAATAAACTGTACACCAACTACTTCACCATCAAATATCGCATAGACAGTTGCCTCTTTGTCAGTTTCTATATCAATACCATTGTTACTAATTTGAATCCCCTTCAGTGTAGGGTGAGGTTGGGTTCCGAAATTTTTGGTGATGATGCCCTCTTGGACTGGCCAGGGCAGACGGCCTTTGTTTTTTCTGAAGTTGGCTACCAGGTTACTAGCTACAGCTGTACCTCCCACAACATCTTTGGCTTCTTCTTTACGCTTTGCGAGTGCTTCACTGCTCCTCGCTGCTTTGCGTCGCTTGGCCATTTCTGCTACAATAATCTCTTCGATCGCATCATTGAGCTTTTGGTGGGCAGCTTGTTGCTTTTCCAGGACACCTGAGAGCTGAGCCTCATTTTCCTTTAAGGAACTAAGTATTTCATCTTTTTCTTTTAACTCCTTGCTAAGCAAAGATTGTTGTCGGACACTGGAGGCCAATAATTTTTGCTTCTCCTCCTTTCTGGCTACCAAAGTGGAAGCGCGATCCCGCAGGCTTTCTTGTGTAGCAATGATGACGTCCGCCTGTCGTTTTCGGTAACGATCATATTGGCGGATATACTGCCAACGCCGATAGGCATCATTAAAGTTCCGTGCAGAGAAAAGAAATACGAGAAAACTTTGCGACTTGCGATGCCGATAGGCAATCTGTAGCATTTGACTATACTCCTTCTTTAGGCGATCAATATCATTGCTAAGAAAGGTAATTACTTCATCGACTCGCAGGATACTAGCATCCGTGAGTACCAATTCCTCCTTTAGGGTATTGATTAGTTGTTGTCTTTTCTTGATTTGCCGTTGTAGAACGAAGAAGCGATCTAGGGCAGCTTCCTTATTCTTTTTGGCTGTGGCGAGAAGATTAGAGGTTTGTTCAATCTCTTGAATAAGCTGCTTCCGTTGTTCTTCGAGCACCTTGCGGTCCTGTCCGAAAATCGATAGGGGAATGTAAAAAAGTAGTATGACTGTGATTAGGTATTTGCCCATTAGCTTAATCTACACGCGTGTATCTCTTCGGAATGTCAAATCTAAAGGCCGTGGGTTCATTCAAAACCACCTTTGAAAAAGAGATTTCGATGCTAACTTGTCCGGTCTCCTGACTATTTAAATCGACATTACGAAGATACGAAAAATTCTGATTATCTGAGGTTTCTGCATATTCCTGCAGTAGAAATGCCAGGCTTCTGCGACTCGTTTTATCTTCAAAAGTCATCTTGTTTAACAAGAAACTTTCGGGTGCAAGCCAAAAGTCATTCACCTTACTTCCTTCACTGGCAAACAAGTGATACGCTTCTGCCGTATTTTCCAGTTTCAAATTGCGATTTACATAGAAGATAGGATTGCCAAGAATTAGCGCTTGCAAGGAGTTAAAATCCGCCGGTAAATTGTATTCCTGCTCCAGATATTCCAGGTTTTGTGCCATATACTCATTCCTCAATCGATTGAGTACAAAAACAGAGTCTTGGGTCACTTTTACCCGAGCTACTTCAAACCCCAACTTCTTTACGTTCATCCACAATACACTATCCTTACGTAATTTAATCGTTGAGGTTGCTCCCATCTTTTGGCCTAAGCCTTCAAAGCCTATTTTAGCCTTTCCTGTTAGCCATTCCGCCTGCACTTGATTGCGGATCATTCTCTGTTGCACCTTGGCCGGGCTCAACTCATCTGGCTTGGCAGAAGTGATTTTCCTGATGCTCTTGCAAGAAGAGGCAAGCAGTAAGAAGGCGAGTAGAAGGGTTTTGGATAATTTGGAGTTACTAAGCAAAGCGTATATCATAAGGTTATTTCAACAGTTTCTTCTGTGCAATCTTCCGTTCTAACAAGGAGGAACGATTCCCTTTTTCTTGGGCTTTAGTCCAAAAAGAAATAGCCTGTTCGGCTTCTCCCTGCTGGAACAATAGGTCTCCATAGTATTCTAAGACTTTGGGGTCCTCCCCTCCTTTGCCACCGATAGCTTTATCTAGCCACTTCTGCGCTGCAGAATAATCCTTTAGCAAATACAAAACCCTACCGTATTCTGCCTGCACAATCGAGATCTTTGGTGCTAAGTCCAGCCCTTTCTTAGAAAGAGACTTAGCTCGTTCCCCTTGACCTTCCCTTTCCGCTACCGCCTTAGCATAACGCATATAAGTCATGGCAGATTTTTCATTCAGGGCTAAAGCCTCTGTAAATGATTGGTCAGCTTCTGAATAACTGCCTTCTGCATTGTATGCTTCACCGATCTGGTTCAAGACATCAAATTTCAATTTGCCATCCTGGCCAGCCATCAACAAGGCTTGATCGAGCACATCGATAGCATCACCGGTTTCCCCTATTTGTATGAGAGAGAGTCCATTCAAATAATAGACAATGGCTTTATTTGGGAAGATGTCCATGACTTCTGCAGATACTTTCTGCAGCGATTCGAAGTCTTGGTTTTCGAAATGGATATACATTACATTCTCCCAGACCGCAAAAACCGTTTCATCCAATTCCAATGTCTTCAGGTACTTCGGTAAGGCAAGTGTCGCACGATCGGTGTGATAAAGAATATCTCCTGCCGCGGCAAACCCCTTGGCATCGCCAGGGTGTACCTCCTCCAATATATCGGTTAATTGGATCAACTGATCCGCTAGTTGTTGGTCATTATCATTTGCTACTTTATTGATGAGCGGAAACAGCTTTCCAAGTTTGAGGTCAATACTGACATCAGCTTGAGAAAAGATCGGTTTGAGGCTTTCAATATATTGTCCTTCGCGACTATTCCCTGCACTACCGGACAAGGCCAATTTTGCTTTTGCATTATTGGGATCAATCTTCAATATTTCACGATAAGTAGATTCTGAATTTTTTCGATCTCCGATCTGATCGTAAAAATTGGCAAGTAGTATTCGGTAAGAAACTTTTTGAGGGAATGCATTTACCAACTTCTGCAATTCTTTGCCTGCCTTTTTATTTTCGCCACTTCCAAGATAAAGGGCATGCTTACGTCGTATCGTCTCTTCGTTGATACCTTTTTGCTTTTCCAGGGCATCATAAGCTTTGATGGCCCTATCAATTTCATTGTCTTTAACCAGGTAAAAAGCCCATTTGAAGTAGTAAGAATCGTTGCTGGGATATGTCTTAACCAATTGTGCGTATAGATCCGCAGCCTCTTCGAACTGTCCTGTCTTCTCGTATACGTCGGCTAAGAATTGTTGGTACCAAACATTTTCAGGGGCGTTGGCCATTGCTTTCTTCAAAGACTTGATGGCCTCATCATTCTTGTTGGTAGCAGTGTAGATGCGAGCCAATTCATAGGCTGCGGCATGGTTAGTCTTATCTTTCTTCAGTACCTCTTCAAACAGGGGAATGGCCTTATCGAAGTTGCCTAGCAGGCGCTCCCCGCTAGCTTCAATAAATAACTTCTGGATACCAATTTCTTGTTCTGATACTCTTTGGGCCAGAATCGGCAGGCTTAATAGTACTAGAAAAAAGCTTATTACCGGGGTTTTACCACAACTACTCATAACGGTCAAAAATTTATTACTTCAGTCGAGCCATCAAAACACAAAAGTCGGAACTTTATTCCTGATATTCAACTCTTTGTTCTCAATGGCTCGAAGCCGCTATGTTATAACGTCCTTGTGGGTAAAAGATTGCTTTTCTACGACTCTCCTCCCATCTCTTGATCTATGATCGTAACCTTCAGGGTATTGGTACGGTGTCTCTGATGAATCGGCATGCTAGCGGTATTGACAATTACATCACCAGACTTCAGTTTCCCGGAAGCCTTAAGGATTTCCGTAACGTCATTAAATGTATCATCGGTAGTGGTAAAACGATCATAGTAGAAACAACGAACCCCCCAAACTAAATTTAGCGTGGCTAGCATATGCATTCGGTCGGAAAAGATGTAGATCTCAGGCTTAGCCCGATAACTAGATATTTTAAAGGCAGTGTAACCAGAACTAGTCATACCAACAATAGCCTTGGCTTTGATCTCCTCCGCAACTCGAGCTGCATTGAAGCAAACCGCATCGGAAAGATAGGTTCTGGATTTTTCGGATGGCGTAGGTCTTCTTCCCTCGAATGAATAGTGCTTTTCCGTTTCGTCGATGATTTTGTTCATCGCTTGCACTACCTTTACGGGGTGTTTCCCTACCGAAGTTTCTCCGCTAAGCATCACCGCATCAGCTCCATCCAATACAGCATTGGCGACGTCTGTGATTTCTGCTCGAGTTGGACTTGGATTGGTGATCATACTATCCATCATTTGTGTAGCAACGATCACTGGTCGTGCACGTTGAATACATTTGCGGATAATCTCCTTTTGTATAGAAGGCAATTTTTCCATTGGTACTTCAATACCTAAATCTCCACGCGCTACCATGATTCCGTTAGAAGCCTTGATAATTTTATCGATCTTTTCGATGGCTTCTGGCTTTTCGATCTTGGAAATGGTTTTAGCCTGGTGGCCTGCCGCATCGATTCTGCTCTGTAGATCCTTAATGTCTTTAGGAGATCGCACAAAGGAAAGAGCAATCCAGTTTACAGGTTGCGTAAGTATGAAAGCTAGATCTCGTTCGTCCTTTTCTGTAATACAAGGAAGAGAGATTTTCGTATTAGGTAGGTTTACTCCTTTATTTGAAGAAAGAACACCGCCAAATAAAACTTTTAGGCGTACGGTATCTACCTCATTCGTTTCCAATACTTCTAATACCAGTTTACCATCATCCACCAAAACACGTTCTCCGACTTTCACATCTTGGGCAAACTGCGGGTAGCTCATGTAGATCTTTTCCATGGTACCCAAGCATTCTTCATTCACAAAGGTAAGCACATCCCCTTCTTTGATCGGGAGCGCATTATTTTCAATCTTACCGACACGCAGCTTTGGTCCCTGTAGATCTGCCAAAATACCAACATGCAAATTGTACTTCTCGTTAATGTAGCAAATGCGGTTGATCACTTCCTTGTGATCTTCATGACTACCATGAGAAAAATTCAAACGAAACACATCAACACCTGCTTTTACTAGTTCTAAAAGATTCTCATAAGAGCTGGAAGCCGGGCCAACAGTAGCTACAATCTTGGTATTTTGCCAATCTACAATTTTCATTATACGATGCTTTTAATCAGGTTAAGTTCGTCGTAGAAACCTATTCATAACCAGCAGAAAATCAATTATTTTTTACTGATTTTCCGCAAAAATAACAATCCTAGTGTATACTAAGTGTAAAACTTACAATAAATAAAGGGCCTCTAAAGTAAAATAATCCTGAAGAATAGGTGAAATCTGACGGGAAATCGATCCTATATAAGGATAAAAGGTGTAGAAAAATGAACTATTTGACTGAAATAGAGGGATTTTGGTCTACAAATATGATTTGGCATTGCGCCGAATTTTATCCCAATAGGTTTGGCCAGGGCAAGTAATTGTTGAAGAAATCGGGGATTTAGCCTCTATTGACCCAATATGTACCTATCTGCGGGCTCCTTCAGCCACTCAAAAAATAATGAAAAACTTTGGTTATCAAGGGACTTATCTTTTTCTTTGCAGCTGATTCGTAAACCAATAAAGCGGATTTCTTATGTCTAGCATTGCAGAAAGAGTACAGAAAATTATTGTCGACAAATTAGGTGTTGACGCTTCTGAGGTTACACCAGAGGCAAGCTTTACGAATGATCTAGGTGCAGATTCACTAGATACGGTAGAGCTAATCATGGAATTTGAAAAGGAATTCGAAATTGCTATTCCTGACGAAAAAGCTGAGAATATTCAGACAGTAGGTCATGCCATTGAATACCTTGCAGGTGAACTAGAAAAAGGGTAATCGACCTATCGCAAAGAATAATTTGATACTAGATAATTATTCCTAAATCCACAAGTTGGAAGTTCCTTCCGATTTGTGGATTTTTATCACTCTTCTTTAAGTAGATACTTCCCAAAGACTCAGGCTTAGCCTGAACAAGATTTTCTTCAAATTTATACTGGGATATGAAAAGGGTTGTTGTAACTGGACTTGGGGCTCTTACACCGATCGGTAATAATATCGAGGAGTATGCTGCAGCTCTAATGAATGGAGTCAGTGGTGCAAATGCCATTACGCACTTTGATGCAAGTAAGTTTAAGACACAGTTTGCCTGTGAAATCAAGGACTTAGATACTGCTGATGTATTGGATCGTAGAGATTTACGCCGTATGGATAAATTCTCCCAATACGCTATGATGACGGCTCACGAAGCGATCAAACAATCTGGGATAGACAGCGAAGATCTTAATAAGGATAGAATTGGAGTAATTTGGGCTTCTGGAATTGGAGGCCTACGTTCATTAGAAAAGGAAATTGAAGATTTTGAGGGAGGCGATGGTACCCCACGCTATAATCCCTTCATGATCCCAAAAATGATCGCAGATATTGCATCTGGTCTGATCTCAATGCGCTTCGGTTTCCGCGGTATCAACTACGCTACCGTTTCGGCTTGTGCTTCTTCATCACATGCCCTTATGAATGCCTTCGATTATATTCGCCTGGGAAGAAATGATATCATTGTAACCGGGGGATCAGAAGCTACCGTAACCAAGGCGGGTATTGGTGGTTTCAATGCCATGAAAGCTTTATCTACCCGTAACGATGACTGTAAGACAGCATCACGTCCCTTTGACGTAGATAGAGACGGTTTTGTTTTGGGAGAAGGTGGTGGTGCCATTATCTTAGAGGAATTAGAACATGCCAAAAAGAGAGGCGCGCATATCATTGCGGAAATCGTAGGCGCCGGAGCTACAGCTGACGCCCACCATTTGACTGCACCACACCCCGAAGGATTAGGAGCAGCCAATGTGATGAAAATGGCTTTGGAAGACGCGGGCTTGGCTACCACGGATGTTGACTATATTAATGTACATGGTACATCCACTCCACTAGGAGACGTTGCAGAAGTAAAAGCTATCCAGAAGGTATTTGGAGAGCATGCTTTTAAGCTGAATATCAGTTCCACTAAATCAATGACCGGCCACTTGTTAGGAGCAGCGGGTGCAATAGAGGCAATTGCCTGCATTTTGGCCATTCAGCATAATAAGATTCCACCAACGATCAACCACTTTACGGACGATCCGGCTTTTGATCCTAAGTTAAATCTGACGTTCAATGAAGCCCAGGAAAGAGAAGTAAATGTGGCCCTAAGTAATACTTTCGGCTTTGGTGGTCATAATTCATCAGTGATCTTTAAGCGATTCGAAGAGTAGAATCACTTTATTTGAAAAGATAGGTTGTTCAGATTTGCATCTAGAGCATCAAGAAGTGTTCAGGAATGAATAATGGATATTAGTAACCACATTATTCACTCTTTAACATTTGCCTGCTATCGAATATGAACTTTGGCAGGTTGCTGAAGGTGGCTAATCCAAGACCGGACGGATTCTATCGTTCTTGATCTTCTTACCTAGAAACCAAAGAACTATAGTTTTTCTGGCCCTGCATTATCCATACTTTCGGATTCCATTCCAATCTGTGCATCTTTTCCACTCAATTTAGCGTTTCTACTAATTCCATTCGCTTTTTACACTGCTATATTCATTGGTAACCTGAGGCGGGAAAGAAGTGTTTCCGCAAGTGTGTCCAGAAGTCTCTGAAGCAAGATGATCCTGACCGTTCATCCGCTGCTGTTGTTCTTATTACCAGAATGACATCAGAAAGTACCGGCCATGGCGGGTTGCCTGATTACCTTTTTCTTAACAAAAAGTGGATGGCATTACTTAGATTTATTCAGCGGATTTACAACTACTACTTCTCTCCCGACAAAATGCTGGCGAAGCGGCTAAGGTCCCTAACTGGATTCATTCCTGCTAACCTCGACATCTTCAAATTAGCTTTCTCGCACAAATCAACGATTTCTGATAAGGCTTATGCCCTACAGAACAACGAACGTTTGGAGTATTTAGGAGACGCTGTTTTGGGAACTATTGTAGCAGAATACCTCTTCAAAAAGTATCCCAATAGCAACGAGGGTTTTCTAACCAAAATGCGGTCGAAGATCGTTAAGCGGAAGTCTTTGAATAAAATCGGAGACAAAATGGGATTGGACATGCTCTTGGCAGAATACAATAATACACGCTTGAGCCGCTCGATGCTTGGAAATGCAGTAGAAGCTTTGGTGGGCGCTGTATACCTAGAGCAGGGCTATTTTCGTACTAAGCGTTTTGTCATTAGAAAAGCATTACGCAACTATGTAGATGTACACGAGCTGGAAAGCTTCGATGACAACTACAAAAGTCAGCTACTGGAATGGTGTCAAAAGAATGGCCAGACCGTTAGCTACAAACTTCTGGCTCGCTACAAATTCGAAAAACGCGATCGCTTTAAAGTTGCGGTTATGGTCAATGGAAAAAAGATGGCAGTTGCAGATGATTTCAACAAGAAAAGTGCAGAGCAAACGGCTTCTGAAAAGGCCATGCAAGCACTTGGTATTCTAGTTGAGGCAGAGGAAGATTAAGTGCTTTTCTTTTTTTAGCCGAGTTCATACTTCCAACCTTTAGGGTCTAAGCCCTTTCGTGTTCTACGTTACAGAACGTGTTTAATTCAGCTTTATGAATTACGATCAGCTGTATGCATTGGCACCAGACTCCGATACCTTGCAGAAAGCAAGAGGAGTATCCTATGCCGGCAGAAAATGGCTGATGATCGAAGGCAATGAAAAGCTGCTCTGGGCAAATTATCAAACCGCTCCCTCCCTCATCCACAAAGTTGTAGTAGACCTTGAAAAACAGAGGTTTGGATGCACTTGCAGGAGCCGACAACGTCCTTGCAGACATGCACTAGGGTTATTAATGCTCCTTCTCCGCCAAGATGAAAGGATTCGGGTAAGCTATGATCCTCCCGATTGGGTGATGAAGTGGCAAAATATCCAGGCTCAACCTCCTGTACCCACAGAACCTAACCCGATCCCCGTACAATCACAACGTATCGCCGCCAAACGCTATGCCAGCATGCAAGAGGGTGTGATTGAATTGAAGCAGTGGCTTAGCAATCTTATCCGGCAGGGATTGGCCGTAGCTAAGGAACAACCTGCAGACTCCTGGGATGCCTTCGCTGCCCGGATGGTCGATGCTAAACTAGGAAGCATTGGCAAGCAAATAAGGTTGGTAAAAGGCTTTTTGAATGAAGAGGATTGGCATGAGCGGCTTTTAGCCTTGATAGGCGATCTTCATCTGTTTGCGCAAAGTTTTCAGCAATTGGATCGACTCCCTCCCAATCTACAAGATGAGTTGATAAGCTATGCGGGGGTGAATATGAAAAAGGATGTGGTACTTTCACAAAAGGGGATCTTTGATCATTGGCTGATCCTAGGCCAAACCTTTGGGGAAGAAGAGAATTTGCGCTATCGACGTTGTTGGTTACTAGGAGAAAAAAGTCAGCAATTTGCCCTTCTACTAGATTTTGTGTTTGGCCAGAATAGTTTTGAGCAACAATGGCCCGTGGGAGCTGCCCTACGAGCCGAGGTCGTATTCTATCCAGCTAGTCGTCCGCAACGGGCACTTCTAAAGGAATTTGGCTGGTCACAAAAGGTATTTGAAGGTCTAAATGGTTATCCTTCCTTCGAATCTTTAGCTAAAGGATATGCGGAAGCACTTGCTGAGAATCCGTGGATCGGCTACTTTCCCTGCCTCATAGATGATGTAATTCCAATCCTAGAAGGAGAAGAATTAATGCTACTCGATCAGGCTAAGGGATTTCTTTCCTTAGGGAAACCCATTACCGCCAGCTGGAAACTATTGGCCCTGAGTGGTGGCCATCCAATCAGTGTATTTGGGGAATGGAATGGGGCCATGTTCTTCCCCCTGACAGCTATCGCAGAGGGGAGAGTGGTGGCGCTGTAGGAACATCTAATCTTCGATATCTTTTCTTTTTCACAGACGTGGGAGCTTGATTCGGGCAAACTGGATACGGATAAAGGAAATCGGCTTAGTCACAAGGCTTCGCAACTTTAGCCAGATGCTTCGATACGATGCAACAGGAGCGTTCTCTTCCTTCTTCTCCGTGTCTTCTCCCTCACTACCGACTCCTTGATCACCATCTTCATCCACCTCACGCAGTACATCCTTAAATAGTTTAAAACTCACGATCAGGAAGAGTGCCAAAGCAAAACCCCCAATCCCACCTTTTACCGCGGCAACTTTAGCGGAAGGTTTGTAGTAGTCTATCGGAGGAAGTGTTTTATCAATGAGCTGCATCAATACGGTCTCATTATCCATGTCAATCTTTGCTCCTTTCAACTGTTCCAATGAAGCGAGATAACCCGTTTTGTTAATCTCTGCTTCTACCTCCAACCTGAGAATCTTATTGTGCATGGACTTCCGGTAAGGCTCCGAAATCAAGGAATCTGGTTGTTTTAGGTAGCGTTCGTAAGTATCGCGGCTTTTGTTGAGATCATAATACAACCGCCGGTAGTTATCAGCCAGCGAATCCGTCTCCGCAGCCATTTCTTCATAGGCGACCTGCGGAGAGAAAAGGGTATTCTTGTCAATTCTTTGGATGGTTTTTTCTAAGAGGAAATCGATAATGATTAAGGAGAGTTCTGGGTCTGGCGTAGAGGTACTGATCGCAATCACGCCGAGTTTCTCATCAATTCCAAAACTAACAAAGCCGTCTACATGCCCTCCTATCGGAGTGCTAATTTTGTCCAGGATGAGCTTGAATATCTTCGATTCTTGTAGCGTGAAGTCTGGAATCGTATCATGCTCGAATAGAAAACCAACGGGAATATCGGGATCAAGGTCCTCTGGTTTATGGTCATAATAGACCTGTAGATATCGATTAATTAGCAGGGAATCAGTGGGAATGGAATCAATTTTTTCCAAAAGAAGTTCCCGCATAAGCATCTTTGAGTTTAAAAGACGCGTATATATCTGGATAAGGGTTTTAAACTCTTTTTCAATCTTATGAGGTAAGACTGAAATTTGGACATTTGCCGGATAAGTTGGTTTTACTTTAGAAATTTTTCTATATTGGAGTATTCCTAGGGACATGGTCAAGATCCCAATTATATACCACCTCTTCAACACAAACAAGAAATACTCCCAAGCCTTCAACAGAAGGGCCCGAATTGAAATTTCGTCAGGTTTTCTCGCGTAATTGTTGTTTGGGTTACTCATCTAATGGTCTCAAAAGCAGCTTTTCATTCTCAACTTTTCAGTGAGTTTGCATTGTTTGGTCAAAATGCTTCTACGGTAAAACGGGGGCAGAAGTTGTGCCAATAAATAAATTTAGCTGCTACACAGGACAACACACCTAGCATATATCTACCATAAAAAGGCTTCCACCTACCAAAAAAAGGCTCAAGACAGCCAATTATCGAAATGTCGAACTTATTACCTGTCTTGACGTGAAATTTACATTGCCTACAGATAATCAAAACTACTTATATGCTAATTAGATGTACCCGGACCCCAGCTCAGGCTCCTAAAAATGCCCTTTCTGAAAAAATAGGTTTCTTCCATTGTACTTATGAACTAGAAACAACAGATTACCGCGTAGATGGAACACACTTCGTATTTTTTGTTGAAACCAATCTGACGCACTCTAAATTTGAGGCTGTCGCTCAAAAGCTCAAGTCTCTTGATCGTTTGGAACAACGCGGAATTCACAAACTACTCAATGGGAACTATTTCCTCATGGCCATCGAAAAGGAAGGTTTGCATGTGCACATGATGAGAGATGCTTCCGGAATAAAGACCGCCTACTACTCCCTAAGCAGGTCTCAGCTGTGTACGGGCTCAGTCATGCATGAGGTAGCTCGTTACCAAAAAAGAGTTGCCTTTAACAAAGCAGGAGTATTCCAACTGCTATACTCTGGCTACCTGCTAGATGGGTTTACCTTCTATGAAGGAGTGAGTGAGATAAAAATGGGACAACACCTCATTTTCAATGAGGAACTTGAACTCGTTTCTAAGACCGTTTATGCTGTCAAACTTGCTCAATATGACAATCCTTACTCGGAAGAGGAAAACTTCCGCATGCTGCGACGAGAATTTCAACTAGCCCACAAACCTTTCCTCTCAGCAAAAAACCGGGTTCTTTTGTCTGGAGGGTTGGACTCCATTGCTATGCTAATCTCGTTGGATGACATCGCCAACGGAGATCACCTCGATTCCCTATCCTTCAAAGTAAAGGATACAACCCAGGATGAATCAGTCTATTCCACTAGCATTGCAGAGCACTTGGAAATTGAGAATACACTGAAGGAGATTGACCCTAATGATCCACAGGTGATCAAGGATTTCGAAGCTAAGGTCCTTCGAATGAATAACCCCTATTACGGTACTTGGATCTTTGGCCATTTCAAGGGTACGCCGGAAGAAATGTACTACGCCGGCCAGGATACTCGCTTACATACTCCCGCCCTAAATGAGGTAGATAAATGGGCCTATTCCCTACTAAAGCACCAGGATAAATGGTGGTTGAAGAATGGTCTTAATCCGTTTAGCAAGAAGGTAGTTATCCCAATTCTCAAAGCATTGGGATGGGAGAAAACCAACAGTAGAATCTTCCGGAACCTCTACAAGGCCATGCATATCTTTGATCTGAAAAAGTACATCAATAAGTTCTACCTTAAGATAGACAAGCAGAAGATCAAGGACAAAGGCCTACCTACTGATTATTATGAGAAAATCACCCGTCTTCTGGATCTGGACATAGACAAATGCCCAAGCAGTAGAGCGCTTTACAATGAAATTGTACGGCTAAAATGGAGCGAGCAATACATCTACGATATGCGCTACCTCCAAGACATTGCTCGAATCAACAATACCTACATCGCAATGCCTTTCTACAACAAGGAAGTTGCAGAGTTCAGCTCAGGTATCCCATTTGGGATGGCAACAAAACCGATGCTAGGCCGTGCTCGCTTTGGCGGCAGAAAGAACATTATCTATAAATACGTCCTACGTAAGGCCTTCCGAGATAAACTAAATGATTTGACCTATTATCGGGCAAAGGCTGTATCCATGACCTTGCATCAATTGTTTAATGGCCCACTTGGGAAGAAGGTAGGCGAGATCTTGAAGAAGGACCTCGAGAGCAAGGATTCCTTCATCAAGCAGTTCCGCTTGAGTAAGGTTGCCAATAAATACTTTGACAAGTCGACTTGGGAATACGGAGACTCTGATTACCTACACTTAGCCTACTATATAGCCACTTTGGCTGTTTACCATCACCAGGTCGTATTGGCTCCCAAAACAAAGGACAACGTAGCCGTATCGGCCACTTGAGGTGAAGAAACTGTAACCCTTATTTGATAATTCAGTACACATTAAGAGTATGTTTAAAGTTTAATCAATCGGCTACCGGCCGAGAAGATGAACATACTCTGAGCAAATAACCCCCTAGTTAAAAAGTCATGAAGTCGTTCCTAACTGCCATCATTAGCTTGCTAGTTCCGTCCAAACTAGCTGTACCGTTACTTAACCTACTCGGACACAAAATACATCCTACGGCCAAAATAGGTTGTTCTTTTCTACGGTGTGATCATATCTATATGGATAAGCACACCCATATTGGTCATCTCAATATTATCCAGGTTAGAAAGCTTCTCTTACGAGAAAGGGCCTTCATTAAATCAAAAAACAGGATTAAGGGCCCTTTGAATATTCTCATGCGAAGAGAATCAGCCATTGCAAGAGACAATAGCATTTTCCGCGGTGCGCCGCCGATCTGCTTGGGCGTAGCCACACTCCGCCTAGATGAGCTCGGGCAAGTTATTAGTAAACATCACCTTGATTGTACAAAACCCATTAGTGTCGGGAAAAACTCCACGATAGGAGGACTCGGCACCCAATTCTGGACGCACGGATTCATGCATGCCCCCACTGGCCGCAAACGAATTCGTGTAGAGGGAGAGATCATCATTGGTAATAATGTCTACGTCGGGTCCCGCTGCGTTTTCAACCCAGGGGTAAAAGTTGGTGATAGCATCTCCATTGGCAGCAATGCCGCTGTAGCCAAGTCTCTCCATGAGCCTGGTATGTACGTATCCCAAAGATTACGGCACATCCAACGGAATATTGAAGATGTGGAAGCAAAGCTGGAAAGGAAAGAACAGTACACCCTAGAAACTGCCGTATATGAAAAAGCTATCCATTAAACTCGTAGACCTCCTGCCACAACTTAAGGCGCAGCTAGTGAAGCTTTCTGGGTTTACGATCGTTTTTGGATTCATCAAACTTAATGCTTTTACTGCGGCGCTTTTTCTATCCAACTTTGTGGATGATACGGCAGATTATGGTCTATTTGAATATGCCTTGTCTATCGGGCTTATCATGTCCATTCCCTTGAACTTCGGTTTGCAAGGAGCCTATCCTTTTTTCAACCTAAAATCAAAAAGAGAAGGTTTTAAGTCAGTCTTCTATTTTCATTCACTGACGATTAGCGGTGCTCTGGGCCTCTGTTTTTTGATCAATCAGTTTGTGTTCACCCTAATGCCGGATAAGCTAGCCTTCGCGCTATTGATCGGCGGAATAATAGCCATGCAAGTGATGCTGTCTTCTATTTTGAAGTCGCATGAGAAGATTTTTCCGGCCGTTTTCTTGGATGGAGGGCTATTTCTAGTTTTAAATCTATACAATCTTTGGTTGTATTCCTCAGGGACTACGCTAGATTTCGCCGTACTAGAGTTGATTTTTGGCATCTATCTAGTGTTCCTATTCGGCTTGCATGCCTACCGATTCCTAAGAACAAGAAATGACTTTTCTTGGGCCAATTATAGAGAGTCTATGCGGTTTGGAAAGAATTTGCTGGTTTCCTCCTTCCTAATTATTTGCCTAACCGGCAGTGCTCGGATCTTCATTGAGTACTTTTTGGATATGGAGCAGGTCGGCATCTATGCGTTTTATTTCCGCTTTGCCGCGGCAGTGGTCATGATACATCAAGTCGTAAATATTGTTTTCTTCAAAAAAATGTATCAAGCTCCTCCAGCTGCCCTAGATAAGTACTTCTCTCTATTCTTGATCTTCATCTTAATTGTTGGAAGTGTTTTGCTCTTTTTGGTCCCCCTTGTATTCAAGGGATCACTCCGCCTACTGGATGAAACCTGGCAAGAATATCATTTACTCTATGCAATCTTGAGCTTCCAAATGGTCTTCTGGATCTGTATGGCCTTGAACGAAAATATCCTTTATAGAGAGGAGCTATCCAACAAGATGAACATTTGGTTTTTGGGCTTATTCTTGGCCATGGGTGGTGGTATTTACCTCCTGCATAGTCAGCAACAGCTCAATTTATTTAACCTGACTTTGATTAATTCCATTTGCCTGGTATTGGCCTGTGAAGTCCAATTCATGCTTTTGAGAAAACGACAACTATCCTTCGCAAAAACTAGAAGTCTAAACCTCATTTTTGGCGCAATCTTGCTGCTGATATTCTTTTACCTGTAGCTTATTTTTGAAAGATAATCCCCTTAAGAAATGAACATTTGTATCCTATCAAATTTTACAAAAACCTATCTATTCCACGAAATTGCTCAGCAGCTGGAAAAGAGTAATATCCACGCCTTCTGGATAGCTACTAACCGCCCTTTGTATCAGTTCTTAGTATCACAATACGGTGAAGGTAGAGTGCTTTTGATCAACCTGACCTATAGTGAGCGCCCGGCTTTAACCGTCAACGACTTTAAGCTGAACGAATTGATGTACGGAGACCGCTATCTAAGGCATAAAACGGAGGTAGGCTTCCGTTATCTCCGGCATATTCAGAAGCCCATCTATGATTTCATAGCTAACAATCAGATCAAAGCTGTTTTTGGAGAAATTACCTGGTCACATGAAGTGCTGATACACCGCATGTGCAAGCAATGCCCAGAATTAGGCTGTACCTTCTTGAACCCTCATGTGGTTCGAATTCCAGATAATCGGTTTGCCTTCTACACAGATGAGCGGCAGAGTCGGCTTCTACAAATTGAAAGAGAAGAAGAATGGGATGGTGCAATTCTGGAAGCTAGAAAGCCTGATTATCTGAAGCTCAATGATAAAATTGTCAAAAAATCCAGCAGCTTAGCTGGTAGACTCAATAGACTTAAAAGGTTTATTACCAATGAAAATATGGATCCGCTAGATCCGACCTTACTCCCCAATGTCAGAGCGCGTGTCCGCATGGCCTGGAATCAGGAATGGAATAAAGAGACCTATAAATCGGTTAGTCGAATATCATTTGACGAGGTAAAGCACCAGCCTTTTGTCTTCCTAGGGCTCCATAAACAACCTGAGGCATCCGTCGATGTCTTTGGACGATATTATGAGGATCAGCTTTTGAATATTAAGAACCTTTGGAGAGCCCTGCCGGAGGGTTGGAACCTTCTGATCAAGGAACACACCAATGCCATCGGTGATCGATCAAAGGATTTCTACCGAGCCATTAAGCAATTAGCTGGTGTGTTTTTGGTTGATGAAAAGACTAATTCCTATGAAATGATTCGGCAGGCAGCATTGGTAGCCACGATTACGGGGACCATAGCCTATGAGGCAGCATTGATGAAGGTGCCATCCGTAACCTTTGCCCCCACCTTCTTTAACCAATTGAATACTTGTGCTACCATTGATTTAAGGGATATTAATCAACACATGCTTTCCGATATCGCCAACTCCTTGCAGGAAAGGCCGGATAATCGAGAAGCCTTCTCTAAATATATTTTCATAAACTCTTTTGAAGGTAGAATGATTGATCCGATATCTGACCCCCGGTCCATCACTCCTGAAAATGTTGCCTTATTGTCTGAGGGGATGAAGCAAGCACTCGCGTTTACGCAAAAGCAAGCTTCTAGCCAGCAAGTGTTGGGGCAACAAACAGCTTAGTCTTGCATGCGGAAATTAGCCATTGCCCTCTTAGTCGTAATGACCTATACTGGCATTAGCTTTGCCAACATTGGCAAGGCTATGCTCACCCCCTTTCATCTCATCATGGGGTTCTGCATTGGCTATGGATTGATCCTAAGCAGGAAAAATAGCACCTATACCTGGTTTACCCTAGTCGTCTTTCTCGTCTATGTGCTAATCGTCAACGTAGTCCAGTACCCCAACATTAGGTACACGTCAGTCGTTTACACCATAGTCTATGGTTTAGAGACCACTATCTTATACAATATGATTCGGCGCTGTCCAGCTGGTGACATCGTATTTGCTTTTAAACTCATCATCTACAGCTATGCCGTAAACTTGTTCTTTGGCTTTGCTTTCGACACCATCGGGTTTCGAAATGCCTTTGTACTGAAGTATATCAAAGTGTATTATCATGAAGGCGGCGGCGGCGGAAGACCTATGGGCTTTTCCAGTGAACCTTCCTATGCAGCTTTCATGCTTAGTGTGGCCTTCTTGTGCTACTCGCATATGCGAGATCATGCGCGGGATAAGCCCACCTTCAAAGTTGCCTTGGCTTATATGATGTGCATTGTACTATCCAAATCCGCCTACGGCTTTATTTTCGTTGCCGTAAATCTGATGGATTGGGCAGTAATGTTCTACAAAAAAGGAGATGCCATACTGCGAAAGTTATTTCCTTACCTAGGAGTGGTAGCTATAGGAGGGCTGGTGTTGTTTATCCAAAACTCTTCGAATGAAGTAGCCACCCGGTTAAGTAATGTTTCTGAAGTACTATTCGATCCGAGCTTGGACAAAAAGAAACGGATGGTCAAACTCCAGGAAGTAGATGGAAGTGCCTTTGCACGAATCGGTCCTACCTATCTATTGCTCACCGCCGGCGAAGATAGTGATATCAACTACTGGACTGGGCAAGGCGCTGGGGCTGCCGGCGTTTTCCTCGCCGATTTCATGGCGGGCATCATTGTCGACGATGACACGGAAAAAATTGATACGGGCATTATCCCCGCTTTCTTTTTCGACTACGGGATCATCGGATTTATACTGCTACTAATCTTTTTGATCAATTGCTTTAGCCGTCTTGGCTTCCCTTATTGGCTAATGTTCTTCCTTGTATTGCCAAATGCCAATATTAATACTCAATTGCTTTGGTTCGCTATTCTAAGCTACACCTTCGTTTCCGTCTGGAAAGCCAAGCCGGGTGCTATACCCGATCTTCAGACTGCTCCCATCCAATAATCGGGTTATTTCTACCAAAAATATTCTCATCTAGTCCGAAAACAGAATATGTACCGTTCCTCTCCCTTTTTGAGGCCATCTTTGTATTGTCAGAAGGGCAAAACAACAGACACCAGGTTGACCCGCCCCGACACAAAACTATGAACAACAACAATTTTATGAAGTAAGAATTAACACAAAGAGCAAACACATCAATGAACACACTTCCTAAGGAAGCGTAAAAAGCTTCATGGCTTTGATCGCTTCCTTTTCTTTCATTTTCAACAATCAACAAATTTCCAAAAAACACAATACGATGAGAACTCAATCCTTATACTTTTGCTTAATTTTTTTGGTTCTAGCAACTGTTAGCCTAAATGGACAGTCAGCCTGGACTATAGGTAGGACAGATTCTTCAAGTATGACCAGCTATTTTGAAAGCGTAGATACAATTCACTATGAGCCCGTCCTTGGGATTGATGGAAAGACCTATTTAAATGCTCAGGAAGCAGTCTTTTCCGGTATTGCTAGTTGGACAAAAACGGAAGTACTTAGCTACAACAAAGTGGAGATAGAACAACCCCGTATTAGCTGGATTGAATTCATGGAAATTAATGGTATGCAAACCGAGAACATGAGTTCGGAAGAAGGATATCAAGATCAGTCCAACTACATTTTCGATCTATTTACAGGAGGATCAAATTATATGTTCTTGAATGCGGAACAAGTTCAGGATATTTGTGAAATGAAGTGGAAAATCTGGATTGATTTCAACGAAAATCATGAATTTGAAAAAGACGAATTGGTATTCGAAGGAGCTGGAGCCCAGCAAGAAATTCAACTACAACTGCCAAGCATTCAACAAAGAGAATTGATCACCCGGATGCGTGTGGCATGGGCACCGGAAGAGGCTACTTGTGGGAGTAATTCCTTAGTAGTAGGAAGCGTAAAAGATGTGTCTGTTTACATTCAATAAACTAAGTGTAATAGGTAGGTCGAAGACCTAATTGCAAAGAGTCCTCCCAAAATTTACCAAAAAACGAAGGTTTTCTACCAAAAACCGAAAAGCCCCTCTCCATTTGATCATTTATAGGCACATTTGTATTGCCACTTACACAGATCACCACCATAAAATTTAAGACACTATACGGTCGTAGAAGCGTAACTGAGAGCAGTGCAGTTAGTGTCAATCGTATCCATATTTGCAAGTTAATCTATAGCCAATCAAAAAGCGGTATACGGAGATTTCGTCTGGATATTGGCTGATTATGAAAGGATTTTAGACTTCAAATAGGGCCGATGTAGTCGGTTTATTTTTTATTACCCATAGGTCTCATTATCATTTTGTTCACCCTAAAAAAGAGTCAAGTATGCTAAACTTGAACGGTAAATCTATCCTAGTAACTGGAGGAACGGGTTCCTTTGGTAAGAAATTCATTAGCACCGTCCTACACCGCTTCCCACAGGTAAAAAAAGTTGTAGTTTATTCCCGAGATGAGTTGAAACAATACGAAATGTCTCAACAATTCTCTCCTGTGAAGTATCCTGCCATGCGTTATTTCATCGGTGATGTAAGAGACCAAGAAAGGCTAATTCAGGCCACCGAAGGCATTGATATTGTAGTTCACGCTGCCGCTCTGAAACAAGTACCTGCAGCTGAGTACAACCCTACCGAGTGTATTAAGACGAACGTAAACGGATCACAGAATATCATTAAGGCAGCCATTACCAATAACGTCAGTTGCGTAGTTGCCCTTTCCACAGATAAAGCAGCCGCACCAGTGAATCTATATGGAGCGACGAAGCTCTGTTCTGACAAGTTATTCGTAGCTGCTAACAATATGCGTGGGGACCGAGATGTGAAGTTTTCAGTAGTCAGATATGGGAATGTTGCAGGCTCTCGCGGCTCAGTCATTCCTTTTTTCATGAAGAAACGAGCGGACGGATTTTTGCCGATCACGCATCAGGATATGACAAGGTTCAACATTTCTCTTGAGGGAGGTGTAGCTTTAGTTCTCTTTGCCATTGAAAATTCAATAGGTGGGGAAATTTTTGTTTCTAAACTTCCCTCCTATCGAATCGGAGATGTGGCTACTGCGATTGCCCCGAATTGCGAGCAACGAATCGTAGGAATTCGACCAGGGGAGAAATTACATGAAGAAATGATTACCCAGGCAGATTCCTTCAACACCATCGAACTGGATCGCCATTATATTATCTGTCCAACCAACTTGCAGTACCAAGGGCTTTCCAAAGACAACTACTTGACGAATTACGAACGGTTCAACGCAAGGTCAGTACCCGTAGGCTTCAGTTACAATTCTGGAGACAATACGGAATGGGTAGGAGTAGAAGAAATCCGAGATATCATCAAGACACATGTTGACCCTCACTTCGTACCTAGCGAGCTGGTAGAAGCCGCTTAAAGTTTCACCTACAAAAGAATATGCCATGCTAAATATCCCCTACGGAAGACAGCACATCTCGCAAGATGATGTGGAAGCGGTGGTCAAGACTTTACAAGCGGCCTATCTCACACAAGGGCCGACAGTGCAGGCTTTTGAAGAAGCATTTGCACAATACGTAGATGCTAGATATGCGGTGGCGGTAACCAATGGTACAGCAGCCTTACATCTTTGTGCCTTGGCCCTGGGTGTAGAGCCAGGTACTAAGGTCATCACTACTCCGATTACTTTCGCTGCATCTGCCAACTGCATCCGCTATTGCGGTGGTCAAGTTGTATTTGCGGATGTAGAGCCAAATACAGCACTTCTAGATATAGAGAAAGTGCGCCTTCTATTAGAAAGTCACCCTAAAGGGACTTTCAGCGGCATCATTCCGGTAGATTTTGCCGGGCAGGCGGTAGACCTTGCCTCCTTTAGAGCGTTAGCGGATGAATATGATCTTTGGATCATCGAGGATGCTTGCCACGCTCCGGGCGGATACTTCACCGACGGAAAGGGCATGAAGCAAAGATGCGGTAATGGGCAATTTGCAGATGCCGCCATATTTTCCTTTCACCCGGTAAAACACATTGCCTGTGGAGAGGGGGGGATGATCACCACCAATGATCGGGAAATTTATGAAAAGCTGCTTTTGCTGCGAACCCATGGCATCACAAAAGATCCGACCCAACTTCAGGAGAATCACGGAGGATGGTACTACGAAATGCAGGAACTAGGTTTCAATTACCGAATCTCAGATATCAATTGCGCTTTGGGCTTATCACAAATGAATCGAGCCCATGCGCGCCTGGCCAAACGCCAAGCGATAGCCAAAGTATATGATCAGGCTTTTATGGACACACCGATTCGGCCGCTTACCCAACCGCTGGACGGCGGTCACGCCTATCATTTGTACGTGATACAGACGCAAGAACGAAAACTGCTGTATGACCAATTGAGGGCTCAGGGGGTATATGCCCAAGTACATTA
This sequence comes from uncultured Lewinella sp., assembly GCA_913057785.1. GTDB lineage: Bacteria > Bacteroidota > Bacteroidia > Chitinophagales > Saprospiraceae > DT-111. The sequence goes on from CAJXPD010000002.1 coordinate 33,743, forward strand.
TATCCCCGTGCATTTGCAACCTTACTACCAACGTTTGGGGTGGCGCAAAGGAGATTTACCAGTAGCTGAAGAATACTACGAGCAATGTTTAAGCCTTCCGATGTATCCTGAGTTAACCCTTGCAGAACAGCTTCAAGTTATTGAACTAACCAAGTCTTCTATACTATGCGAACACTAGCCATTATCCCTGCACGAGGAGGGAGCAAAAGAATCCCGAACAAGAACGTTCGGAATTTCTTGGGCAAGCCGATCATCGCCTATTCCATTCATACCGCATTAGATTCAGACCTCTTTGATGAGGTTATGGTTTCGACGGATAGTGAGATGATAGCAGATGTCGCAACCAGCTTTGGTGCCAACATCCCTTTTATGCGTTCCAATGCCTCGTCTTCGGATCGTGCGACTACCGTAGATGTCCTGATAGAGGTGCTCAGCAAATACAAGGAGCAAGGAATCCATTTCAAATATGCTTGCTGCATCTATCCTACAGCGCCATTTATTTCTCACTATCGACTGAAAGCTGCGCTCGGGAAGCTGAGAAGAGAGGCTCTGGATACCGTGATGCCTGTGGTGCCTTTTAGCTACCCCGTGCAACGGTCTTTTACCATGATAGAGGGCAAGCTCGGAATGATGATGCCTGAACATATTAATACTCGCTCTCAAGACTTAGAAACAGCTTACCACGATTGCGGTCAATTTTACTGGTTTGACGTGGAAAAACTCCTCGCAAACGGGAATCTAATTACCGCCAATACTGGAGCCATTATCCTTCCGGAAATGGAAGTTCAAGATATAGATCAAGAAAGCGACTGGAAATTAGCCGAACTCAAATATCAATTAATCCATCAATTACATGAGAACGAAAGTACTACTAAGGGCAGACGGGCATAATCGAATGGGATTAGGACATGTAGTCCGTTCACTAGCACTAGCCAAAATGCTAGAAGAAGACTTTGAATGTCAGTTCATTGTTAGGGAGCCCAGCCAAACGCTTAGACAACTCATAGAATCCGAAGGTTTTCCTGTAGTCAGACTCAACGAGAGAGTACTACCAGCTCATGAAGCTCAGTACATCGCCCATCATTTTCTTCGAGGAGACGAGATCGTGGTCTTAGATGGGTACCATTTCGACAGCAGCTACCAAGAGACTATTAAGCAGGTCGCCGGTAAATTGGTTTGCATTGACGATATACATCAAACGCACTTTTGGGCCGATACGATCATCAACCATACCAGTGGGATCAGTACAGAAGAGTATCAAAAAGAAGACTACGCCCAGCTGATGTTAGGCTTCGAATATGTATTGCTGCGTCAGCCATTCTTGGACGCAGCTAAACATAGGAGCCCAAGAAAAGAAAAGAGCAAGGGACAAGCTGCCTTTATATGCATGGGGGGAGCCGACCCGGACAACGCAACCATTAAGGCATTAGCCATCTGTGCTCATCGAGAGGATGTAAGCGAATGTCATGTGGTGATTGGCGGTGCCTATTTGCACCATGACCAGTTGAATGATTTCTGTAAAAGGAGCGAACTAAAAATCAACATATACAGCAACCTGAATGCCGATAATATGGTAGTGTTAATGTCCAATTGTGATTTGGCCATTTGCCCACCTAGTACCGTTGCCTTAGAATACCTGTGTACTGGACATCAGCTCTACTTAATGCAAACTGCTGATAATCAGACTTACTTACATCAGTATCTGACGGAAAACAAATTGGCACAAAACTGGACTGACCTCGCAGCAGGTGCAAAAAGGACAGCCAGAGCAGAAGTAATCAATCGACTATTTGATGGCAAGAGTGATCGTAGGTTATTGAAGCATTTTCGGGCCCTTGACTACGATATGCACTGCGGTTTCCGTAAGGCCACAGATGGAGATATGTTATTGTATTTCAAATGGGCCAATGATCCAATGACTCGCCAACAGTCATTTCATCCTGAACCCATCAAAATCGAAGATCATCGCGCCTGGTTCCAACAGAAAATGGCAGATCCTAAGGTGATGATGTATATCATGCAATACAAAGGAAAGCCGGTAGGACAAATTAGGTTCGGTATCAATGGGGTCGCCCTACTGAGCTATTCCATTGACCCTAGTGAAAGAGGCAAGAGCTTTGGAACCTACATGGTAAAGCAATCCATCAAGGAATTGGCAAAAGACCTGGACCGACCTATTAATGTAGTTGGATACGTAAAAAAGGATAACCTAGCCTCTAATAAGGCCCTTTCAAACCTGGGGTTTGAGCCTATTAAAAGCGACCGAGAAACCTCGATCAAGTACTTATTAAAGGCCAGTTAATAGTTAGGACTAAGCATTCATTTATCCCTTAAGAATATACTTATGAAAGTAATGAACATAGGCGGGCAACTTATTGGCCCAACCTACAAGCCATTCATCATTGCTGAAATGTCTGGCAATCACAACCAATCACTAGAAAGAGCACTGGAGATCGTAGACGCAGCGGCAGAAGCCGGAGCTCATGCCATCAAACTACAGACGTATACGGCAGATACGATGACCGTGAAGGGAGCATATACCATAAAGGATCAAAACTCTCTTTGGAACGGGCGGGAGCTATATGAACTCTATCAACAAGCCTATACCCCCTGGGATTGGCACAAAGTGATATTTGATCGAGCCAAGAGTCACGGGATGCTAGCCTTTAGCTCCCCCTTCGACGCCTCGGCAGTGGATTTCTTGGAAACCCTAGATGTCCCCGCCTATAAAATCGCGTCCTTCGAAAACACAGACCACCCTTTACTTCGCAAAGTAGCCCAAACTGGAAAACCCGTTATCATGTCGACAGGGGTAGCCACCTTAGCTGATATCGACGAGGCGGTGCGAGTATTGCAGGATAATGGCTGCACTTCTCTAGCAATATTAAAGTGTACCTCTACTTATCCAGCGACCCCCTCTACTTCGAATATTGCTACGATTCCACATATGGCTCGTCTTTTTGAAGATGTGCAAGTAGGCTTGTCAGATCATACCATGGGGATAGGTGTCGCCGTAGCAGCCGTAGCCCTAGGAGCCACCATAGTTGAAAAGCATTTCACCCTCTCCAGAGCCGATGGCGGTGTGGATAGTGCTTTTTCTTTAGAGCCTGATGAATTGAAAGCCCTAGTGAAAGAAACGGGCCGTGCAGCCTTGTCTTTAGGACGAATCCAGTACGGCGTGCAAAAGGCAGAAAAAAATAGCAAGAAGTTTAAACGATCAGTATACGCAGTCAAAGATATTCTACCAGGAGAATCACTGAGTGATCAAAATCTCCGTGTTATTCGTCCGGGTGATGGACTGGAGCCTAAATACTTTGATACGTTGCTTGGCAAAACGGCTAAGCAAAAAATCAAAGCCGGAACACCCCTTTCCTGGGAATTAGTATGAAAAAACAGGGCTACCTACAGCCCTTAAAGAGGTAGGTTATATTTTAGGGGAATTTTTGTTGGGAGTCATATTTTTGGCTCCCAATTTTTTTTTGCATATTGTAGGCTCACACCTACCTAAAACTTTTTCGGATTATTTCCGTATACCATCTAGTACAAAGAAATCATATATTCTTTATACATATGTGACAATGCTTTAAGGTCAACTCCTTTATGGGTACACCTTAACAAACCCACCAATATATCTTCTTCAAACATGGCCTTGATTGCTGTAACTCCGCAATCCAGAAACTGAATTGATTCTATTAATCAGCAATAGTAAGCCATTCTGTTACCTAACATTTCAGATAATGGAAAGGCAAAGCCAAATGATGCGTGGGATAGGAGAAAATTCCTTCCTCTAGGTACCCATGCTATGCTCTATGGATCGAACCGATTTAGTTTTATTCATCTGGAATGTGGCCTAATGCCTTAAATCAGTTCAGACATAATTTATTCCCAAACAAATAAAGAACCCTACATGAAAGGTATTGTATTCACGGGATTCCTAGATATGGTTGAAGAAAAGTTCGGCTATGATATCGCGGATGAAATAATCTCGGAAGGAAATCTCCCCTCGGGTGGTTCCTACACCTCTGTTGGCACTTATTCCCATGGAGAAATGGTTCAATTAATCATGGGGCTGAGTCAAAAGACCCAAAAAGACGCCCCTTCTTTATTGAAGGCCTTCGCCCTGTACTTTTTCGACACATTGGAAAAGACCTACCCGCAATTTCTTGAAGCGGCAGATAATGCGTTCGACTTCTTGGAATCCATTGAAAATTACATTCACGTCGAAGTACGGAAACTCTATCCAGATGCCGAGCTCCCTACTTTTGAAACTAACCTTCTAGGGGATAATACCCTCGAAATGATCTACACCTCCGAAAGAGCCATGTCTGATTTTGCAGAGGGCTTGATGGAGCGAGCCATTGGCTACTATGGAGAAGAAGCTACCATAGAAAAAAAGAAGCTAAGTGAAGATGGCAAGAAGGTCCAATTCGTAGTGATCAAGAAAGGCTAGGCATGGATCAGATCGAGGTATTTAAACGCAGGGTCGAAAGAGAACGCAATGCTCGAAAGCAAGCTGAGGCTATTCTGGAACAGAAAGCCCTAGAACTCTTTCATGCTAATGAAGAACTGCGCAGACTCAATGAAAACCTCGAAACTAAGGTAGAACAACGAACCCGGAAACTAGAGGTTAGCGAGCAGAAGCATCGTAGGATCATGGAAAACATGCAATTGGGGCTCATTGAAATGGACCTCAATCTAACGATCATTCGAGCCTATGATAAGTTCTGTCAGATGACTGGATACACCTGCGAAGAGTTGGAAGGCAGGAACGTTGGAGATATTCTCTTGACGGAAGAGGACTTGGCTCGTTTGCAACAGGAGGTTCAAGATGATCAACAAGGAGCGGGTGCTAGTTTCGAGATTCAACTGATCAAGAAAAATGGAAAAAGGCTTTGGGTTCTGGTCTCCATAAGCCCCATCTATGACCTGAACAATGAGTTGGTCGGTTCATTGGGTATAAACTTTGACCTGTCCGCCAGAAAAGAGTTGGAGAATGACTTGGCTACAGCCAGAGATGAAGCTGAACTAGCAAAAGATGCAGAGAGTCAATTTCTGGCTCGCATGAGTCATGAGATCAGGACGCCACTAAATGCGATCATTGGGATGTCACATATTTTATTTGACACCAATCCTACTGATGCTCAGCAAGAATATCTCTCGATCTTAAAGAGCTCCGCGGATATCTTGCTCGCCTTGATCAATGATATCTTGGATTTCTCCAAGATTCAGGCCGGTGAAATCTCAGTAAACCCTAAGGAGTTCGACCTTCCAGGATTAGTTCGCTCTTTGCAAAAGACATTCCAGCATAAACTGGAAGGAAAGCCGGTAGAAGTGGTGGCCAATGTAGATTACAATATCAAGAATCTACTGATTGGTGATGACCTCCTACTCAATCAAATTCTACTGAATTTGATGGGCAATGCCGCCAAGTTCACTTCCGAAGGGCAGATCGGAGTACAAGTCAAGGTGCTGCAGCGACAAGGGAAGCAGGTGAAACTTGAATTTATCGTTCACGATACGGGCATTGGGGTCTCCAAGGAAAAATTGGAACTCATTTTCGAGAACTTCAAGCAAGCAGATGGAGATGTAAGGCACAAGTTCGGTGGAACGGGGCTCGGGCTGGCCATCACCAGGCAATTGGTGGAATTACAAGGCGGGCACATCTATGCGGAAGGAGAATTAGGGGTTGGCACCTCTTTCATTTTCACCATCGAATATGAAGATTCAGGAATCCTGCCCACACTAGTTACCGAAAAATTACCTACCGCGGCAGAAGTGGATGTGGCAGATGTTCAGATACTAGTCGCGGAGGATAACATCATGAATCGTAAGTACGTCGCTACCCTTTTCAAAAAGTGGAAAATCCCTATTCACTTCGCCCACAATGGAAAGGAGGCGGTAGAAAGAGCCCAAGAAAAAACCTTTGATCTCATCCTAATGGATATTTCAATGCCAGAGATGGATGGATACGAGGCCACTATAGCTATACGCAACACCCAAAACCCAAATCAACATACCCCAATTGTAGCTTTGACAGCTTCTGCTTTGGTATCCAAAAAAGATAAGGCCTTCGAGATTGGTATGACCGATTACATGGCCAAACCCTACAAGCCAATGAAGCTATTACAGAAAATAAAATCTCACATTAATTCCAGACATACACCAAAAATAGAAATGGAAGAAAACAAGAATTTCACATTCAATGAGAAACTGGATGTCGAGACACTCGAAGCTCTTTATGAAGATGATTTGGAGTACGCGGCTGATCTTTTTGAAACGTTCCTCGACTTCACGGTCGAAGAATTCAGACCCTTGAAAGGGTTCATTGAAGCAGAGGATTGGGCAACAGCCAAGGGGCTTGCCCACAAATTGAAACCGACCTTCTCTATGGTGGGTTTATCTATCGTTGAATCCAAAATGATGGAAATTGAACATCTAGCCATGCAACAAGGAGACAAAGAAAAAATTCTCCAATTGCACCAAGAAGTTGAATCGGCCATCGAAGAATATGTCCCTATTCTAAACGCTGATCTTGACAAAATGAAGCGCATCATCGGCGTTGCTTGACCCCCTTAAAATCCCTGACAAATGGTATTAAACTGTATTATCGTTGACGATGACCTGATGGCCCGAAAAGGGCTAGAAAGACTTTGCGACAAATCAGAACTACTCAACACGATAGGTATCTGTGAAAACGCGAAGAAAGCACTCGAGCTTCTTTCTAAAGAAGTCGTCGATCTCATTTTCCTGGATATAGAGATGCCAGAAATCACGGGAATCGAATTTCTAGAAAATGCCGTTTCCCTACCCCAAGTAATATTTACAACATCTAACAAAGAATACGCCTACGAGGCCTACAATTATCAAGTGACTGATTTTCTAAAGAAACCCATTACCTACCCTCGCTTCAAGCAAGCGGTAGAGAAGGCTTACGCCATTCATGAGAAGAACAATGCCTACAAGGCCAATGCACAAGAAGTATACGTAAGGGAAGATGGTCGATTCGTAAGGATCCCCTTTGACCATATCCTATATTTCGAAAATGTTGGCGATTATGTACGAGTCAAAACGGTTCAAGGGAGCCATATTATTCACGGTACCCTGAAAGGTATCAATGGTAAACTAGACAACCCTAGATTCTTGAAGGTTCATCGCTCCTTTATCGTCAACCTCAGTAAGATTAAGGATATCGAGGAAAATACACTGGTGATAGAAAAGAAAGTTATACCGATCAGCCGAGCCAATAAGCCTGTATTAATGGGCAAACTCAATTTACTTTAATCCACACAAACCTGATCGATTATAGATGGCAGCCCAAACTCAAAATACACGAATATTTGTCGTTGAAGATGACCCGATTTATCAGCGGATGATTAAATATCTCATGGAATTTAATCCCGATCATGAGGTCCATGTTTTTTCCACTGGTCAAGAATGTCTTCAACAATTAGATAAACAACCCAACATCATTTCGCTTGACTATAGTCTCCCCGATATGACTGGAGAGGAAGTGCTGCGTAAGATTAAGGCCGCTAATCAAGATATTCACGTGCTAATTCTCTCCGGGCAGCAGGATATAGCGACCGCCGTAAAACTGTTGAAGAACGGAGCCTTTGACTATATCACTAAGGACAGTGAAACCAAAGATCGTTTGCTGAATGCCATTAGGCATATCAAAGATCAAAAGAACCTCAAGGAGGAGGTAAACATGTTGCGGGAAGAGCTCGAAATTAAGTATGAGTTTGGCAATTCCGTGATTGGAAACAGTTCTGTGATGCAGCCCGTCTTTCGCATGATGAAGAAGGCAGCCCAAAGTAACATCACTGTGTCCTTGTACGGTGCTACTGGCACGGGCAAGGAAGTGGTAGCGAAGAGTATTCACTTTAATTCTCCAAGGCAAAAAGGCCCATTCATTCCCGTGAATATGGGAGCCATTCCTAGAGAATTAGTAGAAAGCGAGCTTTTTGGGCATGAGAAAGGAGCCTTTACCGGAGCCATCGCTCGGAAAAAGGGGCACTTCGAATTAGCTAATGGAGGAACGCTATTTCTTGATGAAGTAGCAGAGATGGATCTTAGCACCCAAACAAAATTGCTGCGCGCCCTGCAGGAACGCGAGATCATACGAGTTGGCGGTGAAAAACCTATCCCTTTTGATACCAGAATTATCATTGCCACACATAAAGATCTAGGAGCTGAAGTCCGGAAAGGCAGATTTCGAGAAGACCTCTATTATAGACTATTGGGCCTGAATATTAAACTTCCGCTCCTGATGGAAAGAGGCAACGATATTTTACTGTTGGCTCAAGCATTCTTAGACCGATTCACAACTCAGAACGGTATGGGCAAAATGTCCATTGCTAAATCTGCCAAAAACAAGTTGATGGAATACAGCTATCCCGGAAATGTGCGAGAGATCAAGGCCATAATGGAATTAGCAGCTGTATTAGCCAATGATCAGATCATTCACGAGGAGGATATCCAATTCAACAGCATCCAAAGAGAAGCAGGTTTTCTCACGCAAGAGCTAACCCTTGAAGGGTATAAAAACCTCATCATTAAATCCTTCTTGGATAAATACAATGATGATGTAATGCTAGTAGCTAAAAAACTCGACATCGGTAAGTCGACGATCTACCGCATGCTAAAAGAAGAAAGAGTGCAAGCAAATTAAAGTCACTTTTCCGAGCCTTGACATTTGCTATTTACAATAACCAAATCCTTAAAGAGAGGTGCCTATCACCCTTTTTCCATGGGTAGGCGAATACATTATAAATCATTTACAACACCAAAAAATGCTCCTAACCCATTTAGAACTAAACACAGTTATTCAGGAAGTCCAACGTTTTTCCCTAGAAGAAAACGATATTCTAATGTTGCTAATAGCAACTGATTCCTCCACTCCTGTTAAGCCCATTGTTGAATCCTTGCAAAAATTGGAAATCCCTTTCTTTGGGGCGCTTTTTCCCGGGATTATATATGGCACAAAGGAAATTACAGAAGGAATCATCATCAAGAAATGGAAAGCGGCGACAGCTCCTATCATCATCAAGGACGTCGCTAGTAAGCAGCTGACGGGATTGGATAAGTTGGTTTTGCCTGAAACCCAAGAAAAATTGACTGCTTTCACTTTTATTGATGGTTTAACTGTCCAGATCGACAACTTCCTGGATAGTCTAAATAACATCATTGGAGGAAAAGTTAATTTCATTGGAGGGGGAGCAGGTGTAATGAGCTTCGAGCAACAGCCTTGTGTCTTTACCAATGAGGGTTTCTTCGAAGATGCTGCGGTTGTGTGCCTGACCGCAGAAAAAAGTCGATTGGGTGTACGGCATGGATGGGAAAAGGTGGCAGGACCCCTTGTTGCCACTCATACAGAAGGGAATGTCATTCATCAATTGAATTGGAACAATGCCTTTGAAGAATATAAGGCCATCATCAAAGCAGATAGCGGTCTAGAGATCGATCACAGCAATTTCTTTGAGATAGCTAAAAATTACCCCTTCGGTATCTATCGTGAAAACGAAGAGGATATCGTTAGGGATTCCTTTAAAGTGGGCGAAAACGGAGAACTTATCTGTTTTGGAGAGGTTAAACCTCATACCGTGTTGAATGTATTAAAGGGAGAACCAGGTACACTCATTGATGCCGCCCAAGAGGCCATTAATGATTGTAAAACCCAAAATGCTAGCCATCTAGCGGCAACAGAGACAATGGTAGTCAATTGCATTTCCCGTCGACACTTTCTGGAAAATGCCTTTGAAGATGAAATGGATATTATTGCCAAAGAAGTAAAAAAAGTTGAAGGGGAAGTCCCGCACGGCATCCTAAGCCTAGGAGAAATCTCTTCCTATGGCACAGGCCTGCTGGACATTTTCAATAAAACCATAGTGGTAGGCACCTTCAGCAATTAGTCAACTAAGAATGGCCGATCATAGTAAGATAATTCAGGATATTTCTTTACTGTACGAGCTTTCGCTCTCGGTAGGAAACTCCCTGGACTTTACTGAAAATGCCAAGAGCTTTCTCGACACGCTAATTAGTCGAAAAGGCTTAGCATTTGCTTCTGTTTGGACACAAAACGGAAAGCAATTTGAATTGCAATGCGGCATCCCTAGGTTCCGAATCGACAAGTCGGTAATAGCGGAGTCCCACCCCATTCCAAGCAAACTCAAGGAGACGCCATTCTTCAGTATTCATTGCGACGACCCCTCTTTTGTCGACTTCATTCAAGAAAAGGACATAGAAACTGGCACCTACTGCATTTTCTCCCTGAAGGAGGTCGGTTTTCTGAAGTTGTTCGCTCTCAACAGAAAGGCCCCCTTCTCCAAGCTGGAAATGGGGCAATTGAATTCGGTCATTACCAAGTTTGCTATTTCCTTGAAGGGGTCCCTAGCGCACAAGCAACTGTTCAAGGAGACAGAGGAGAGACAGGAGGCTGAAAAAGCCCTGAAAGCAACGAATGAAAGGCTGGCGGACCTATTCGACAATATGTATGATGCACTAATCATACTCGATAATGACGGTTACATCACGGAGGCCAATAAAGCAGCTAGATGTATGCTGGGCTACCCCGAGAACGAGCATCCTAACATTGATATAAAAAGTATCCTCCATCCCGACGATCAGGAAAGAGCCTTCGAGTATTACAAGATGTTATTGAAGGATGACTTTTACAGTGGTTACGAAGGGCGTATTACTCAAAGAGACGGCTCAATCATTCATATCGAGGTGAATTCCAATGCCATTTATGAAAACGGAGAAATGATCGGCTCCAGGAATCTCCTTCGGGATGTCACGGAAAGAATAAATGCCGAGAAAGCATTACGCGAAAGTGAGGAAAAGTATCGTGGGATCATTGAAAACATGGAGCTAGGCTTAATGGAGGTGACCTTGGATCAAACGATTGTCCGACCCTATCCCATTTTCTGTGAGATGGTAGGCTATACAGCTGAAGAGTTAATCGGTCAAAATGCTGAGGAACTATTCCTACCTTATGAATTCAAAGAAACCTTACACAAGCAGGAAGCAGAAAGGCGGCAAGGGATGGCTGGCGTCTATGAAATTCAAATCAAAAGAAAAGACGGGAGTAGGATATGGGTGCTGATCAGTGGCGCCCCAATCAAGGATAAAAAGGGTGAGGTAGTTGGCTCCGTCGGAATCCATTACGATATAACGGCACGCAGAGAACTCGAGCAGAGTCTATCCAGAGCCAAGGATAGGGCAGAAAAAGCCCAACTCGCGGAGCGCCAATTCTTAGCTAATATGAGCCATGAGATTCGCACACCTATGAATGCGGTAATTGGCATGACCCATCTGCTCTATGAAACGACTCCTAACGAACCCCAAAAAGAATATCTGGATTCCTTGCGCTTCTCCGCCGATAGCTTGATGGGGATCATCAATAATATTCTCGACCTTTCTAAGATTGGAGCTGGTGAGGTAGAATTCGAATACAAGCCCTTTGACCTGGTACAGTTGCTTCACTCCTTGCAAAGGACCTTCCAATTTAAGGTGAGGGAGAAGCCCATTAGTACAGTCTTGGATATCGACTCAAAGATCAAAAACTTGGTCATTGGCGATTCTACCAGACTCAATCAGATCTTCACCAATCTGCTTGGAAATGCTAGTAAATTCACGCAGAGAGGAACGATAGGGATACGAGCTCAACTGGTATCCGAAAGTCCAGAGGAATACGTAATAGAATTCCATGTGCATGATACCGGGATTGGCATTGCCAAAGAAAAACAAGAAGCGATCTTTCAAAACTTCAAGCAAGCCGATCTTAAGATCACCCGGGAATTTGGTGGTACGGGACTGGGCTTGACTATTGTAAAAGAGTTGGTAGAGTTGCAATCGGGCAGTATTCGTTTAGAAAGTGAATTGGGTCGAGGGTCCACCTTTGTGGTTAGAATGCCATTTAAGAATTCTGGGGTGCCCATCAGCGAGAAAGCTGTGCTCCCAGAAGGGAGCTCAACTGATATCGAATCAGTATTGAAAGATCTCAGGGTACTATTGGTAGAGGATAATCTGATGAACCAAAAACTGGCTTCGCGTATACTTGAGAAATGGGGTGCCACCTATAAGATAGCCGGAGACGGAGTAAAAGCAGTAGAAGCCAGCAAAGCAAATGAATATGATTTGATCTTGATGGATATTCACATGCCCCAAATGGATGGTTGTGAAGCCACGATCGCCATCAGAGGGGATGCCGAGAATCCGAATCAAGGGACCCCCATTATTGCCCTAACTGCGGCGGCCTTGCTCGAAGAAAAGACAAGGGCCCTAAATGCAGGCATGAATGATTTTGTTACGAAACCTTTTTCTCCCAGAATTCTAAAGGAACAAGTATTGAAAGCCCTAGGTTTTAAGCGACCTCTCCTACCCCAGCAAAGTAAGGTGTCGGAAGCCAAGATAAAGATCGACCTAAAATACCTCCAAGAATTTAGTGGTGGCGATGTCTACTTTATTCGAGATATGCTGGAAACCTTTATGCATGAAGCGCCAGCCACCTTTGTACGAGTGCAGAACGAGTTCAAGGAGGAAAACTGGGAAGGTGTCTACAAAGGAATCCATAAAATCAAGCCTAGCTTTTTAATGCTCGGGCTACAAGAGCAATATGACAAAGCAGCTAAGGCCGAATCCGATGTGCGAGCTGATACTTTTGATACCAATTCGCTCAAAAAAATTGTAGATCAGTTACAGGAAGACACCCTACAAGTCATCCCCGTCATTCAGGGCACATTAAATGAACTGACCAAGGCCTCTTTGGAGTAATCAGTAATAGCTATCGTAAGTCAGATCGAATCAGATGGTGTGTCATCCATGATATAAGGCTAGATATACTCTAACGGAATATATTTGTAGTACCAAAGTAAACAGCACCAAATAGCAAAATGGAATGGCATCACTACAAATACCTAATTTGATTCTTGTAGCCCTTGTATTACTTACCTTATTAAATATTTCATGTGTCACTGGATCTAAATACAGCCATGAGTCCCTACCCACATTTCTGATGGGTGAGTTTGAAGACGACTATGGGGTTCAGTATCAAATAGACCAGCAAGTATTTCGTTTACTGCCCAATGATAAGTTCCACATCATAAGTGTAAATAAAGCTGATGGCTTTTTAATACTTCAAAATGATTCCCTTAACACCTATGCTCCTTCTTTATTCACAAGAATTGATTACCAAAAGCTAAAAAATATGGAGCCTTATGAATGGGCTTTTTGCTTTAGTAGCTTTAAAGAAGCAAGTGTAAAAGAGGCCATAAATAACGTCAATACTAAAAGAGCAGATTTAATGACCGGATGTAATGGATTTCCTTTTTCTAGAATGAAGAAATCAGGCAACTCACAGTAAAACTTGTCTTATCTATAGGCGATATTCAGGCAGTATTCCATGAAGTGCGTAGGAGCGTATTCACTTTGTTAAAACCTTATTGTCCTACTGGTTTGTGTATACCCCCTGAAACCTCTAGGAGCATAGAAGATTTGCCTTTTTCCAGCCACTGGCTTTGTTTCTTTACCATGGCATTCGTATAGCACTCAAATAAGTCCAAGTAATAAAAAGCACTTGTAGCGGTATTCTAAACCATAAATACATCATGCCGTGTCCATCGAATGTTCCCTGCTGATAGTTTACATTATTAATAGAAGCATAGATATTAGCTGGTAACATTAACAGGAGAAAAAGAATAAGTGCCCATCCAGATAATACTTTGAGTTGAGGGATTAGCAAACCTACTGCTAATAGTATTTCAAATACTCCAGTTAGATAAACAAACCTTTCTTTAAAAGGAATAAAATCAGGAATCATCATTGACATTCCTTTTGTAAAAACAAAATGTCCAATAGCTGTAAATACAAGCATAATAGCCATGGCAATTCTTGCTGACAGGGCAAATTCATATTCCGCTTTGATAATTCTAATTGCAAAGGTCGATAGAATAAAACTTAATAGAAGAACGATTAATGGTTTCATGTTTTCTGAGTTGTTGAGTAACAAAATTCCGAAAACAACGAAGTAGAAACAATGAATCCAAGTTAAGTAATACGTCTTCTTATCCTACTCAATGCTTGTGGAGTAACGCCAATATAGGAGGCAATATATTTGAGTGGAATTTGTTGCAATAATTTGGGGCGGTCAGAGAATAGGTCCAAATATCGTTCTTCTGCTGTTTTACTCAATAAGGAAAGTTCCCGCTTAGATTTGATTAAAAACATCCTTTCAGCCATTTTTCGTCCGATAGTATTTCCGCTACTTGTGCTTTCATAGACTTCTTCTAAGTCTTTATGCGAAATTTTCCACAAAAGGGTATCTGTCAAAGTTTCGATTTGGTATTCAGAAGGAGTTCGTGTTAAAAATGAATCATAAGCTGTGACAAATTCATTCTCGAATAAAAACCCAAAAGTCAAATCGGACTCTTCCCCTGGAACATAAAACCTGACTATACCTTTTGATATAAAAGACATATAGTTCTCCACTTCTCCATATTTCAAAAGAATAGCATGTTTCTTGAGTTCTACCTCTTGCAATTTTGAGGCAAAAAACTGCCAATCAGCATCACTCATTGGAGTGATATTTTCAATAAACTTTCTAATCTCGTTCATTTACGGACCTTTTTGGCTTGTGGCTAACTCATGAATATCTGTAACTATGAAAAGAGAATATCCTTATGCAGAACAAGGGTAGTAGTATTATCCTCCATTTTTCACATGGTTAGACTTTGCCTAGTCCCCACTTAAAACGACCAAAATATTTCTTAAGGTTCTACATTTTGTCTTGAAGATCACACATGCATCAAATCTTCTTACGAAGTTGCTTTCAGCTAATGCTTTATCAATGGAAGAGTACTTATGCCAAATTCTGATTGAACAACAAGCAGGTAAATTCCTGGTGCCCTGTTAATACTCAAATATAGAAAGCGACCTTGATTACTGATATTGGATTGTACTTCTTTTCCCATTAGATCAAATATTGATACACTCACTGCTTTATTCGCTAAATCCGACCCCAAATCTACAGTAAACTCGTCTGTTGAAGGATTAGGGTATACATGAATACTGTGTATGGATTGATTCTCGGCTACAGAAACCACTTGATTACAGCCTAAACCATTACCCGAGATACCCTGTATCGTAGATGGCGAGACACTCTCAATATATATTTGGTCTTCGTCATCCGGGTTGAAAGGCCATTCATCTCTAATGGTAATTGCACCACACAATTTCGCACAGCTTTCACCCAACACTTGAATTCTGGTTTTGGCTCTTTTTTCTAAGAATCCACTTTCTATAATACCTTGTGTGGTACCCTCCAACTTAAGGGTAACATCATGACTTCTTCCTCTATATTCTTGCTGCATTACGATCTGACCGCTTCCCAGAAAATGGTGGTTAATGGGGGCTGCACCATAATTTTTACAGTTTATAACATGAAGCCTATCCCCATCATCTGTGTAGCTAGTGGTATAACTAGCGCCAAAAGTATGATAAGAATTCCCAACCATTTCGATGTCAAAATCTTGGCCATCGTCTGAGTTGATTAAAGAACCATTACCGGCCCCCTCTCCTCCACATAAATACATATTTAGCGTTGTAAAGATTGCCACCTGTTCGATTTACAAAATGTCCCATAAATCGAAAATCACCATTTCCTTCAACAAGTATGCCATTTCCAATGTCCCCAATTCTTTCTGATTCATTACCACTTGGGCTTGACCAAGTTGTATTATTCCATGCCGGAAAATCTATTTTTCGTGCATTTCTCCATGCTTCTGTCTTAGCTTGGAAATTTTCAATTACACTCGTTTCAGATGAGCTACTTCCAATCCTCACCAATTGATTGATGGAACAACCAAAAATAAATTCCATATGATGCCCTCCTCCCGCTGAAAAATCAATACCATCATAGATATTACTCAACACGACATTATATGCCCAATTTTTATCTGTTCCTTCAACAGCATAAGGGTATTCATGAAGAATTGTATCCCCGGTTAATTGGTTCCACATCTGTTCCGGTCGATACAGGTACAGGCTTTTCATTCCTGAATTGGCTTGTAATTGAATATCTGAAGGCCCAGAAGGATTATCTTTATTGGCAAACAATGCCAATATTGATCTTCCATCTCCATTGTTCGGGTTGTCATTTATTCCCCGAAGTTCTACATGTTCAGGCACATTAATGCTACTGTTTAATCTGTAAACACCAGTTGGAATAAAAACTACACAGCCAGCTAATGAAGTAGCCACTGTACCTGCTGAATCCAGTGCATCCTGGAATGCATCAGTATCATCTATCATGCCATCACCCATCGCCCCAAAATCAGTCACCGTGAAAATATGACGCTCACCTGGCGGCGGCGCAGGCACTTGATGTTGAACGTCTAGGAATGGATAATCTTTTCGGTCTATTTCTATGAAATCGTGAACAGAAGTAGTATCAATTATGATTTCAGCTGCACTGCTGTTTGAAAAATTAGCAATGTCTAGATTTCCAGTTGAAACCTGATTGCCGTATACGACCGCACGAGATACCTGATTGCCAAGTTGAATGTGATCCTTATCATGTTTTTCAAAAGTACAGCCAACAACACTCAAATAACCTGAGTCGGCTTGAATGGCATGGCCCGAACCCCAATCATTAAATGAGCATTTTGTAAAACCTACCACGCCCGTTTGCTGAACGATAAGTTTGTCTTCACTACTAAAGCTGATGTTATTGAATTGAAGATTTGCCGCCATGTCATGTACATGAAGGGCTGTATCCGTGGCATGTATTGACCCACCTGTTATCACCCATCCATGGTCTTTTGTATGGCCAAAATCAAGAGCTGTGCGGCAATTAGAGATATTAATATCAAATACTCGGGGAGAAGATTGTTCTGTAGTTTTAATGCCTGTACTGTAGCCATCAATTTCCACACCAACAAAAACACCACCACCAGCGCCACCACCAGAAAGAATGGCTACACCGTTGACAGACTCAATCGATGTTTTGATGGCATCGTAGTCAACCACTCCTAATCCAGATTGAGACCAATATTCGGGGCCAAAATGAATGTTTTCTATCCGTGGGGTAGCAGAGGAATTGTGCACATATATCCCATTTGAGATAGGACAACCATAAACTCCTATCACGGTTGGGAATTTTACGGACTGCCCTCCTTGTGGCTCGTATCGAATGCCTTTATAAGAATTGACTAGTGTAACATTTCTAACGACAGCAAACACTCCCAAAGCATCAATGGTATAAGGATACGCAATGGGGATGGATGTTAATTTCTGTTGAGGGTAGTAAATCGATAAGTCTCGGACCATGGAGTAATCAGACAAACTTATGGCAGACAAAGTCTCTTCTGTTCCATAATCTATATGAAGTACCGTTCCAGCCACCGTTTTATCTTGATCTGTTGGTCGCTTCCAGTCGCCTCTCAAAGTCACCTGATTGGGAATTACCAACGGGCTTTCAATAAGATATGTGCCAGACGGTAAAAAGACAATGCCTCCATATTTCGTATTGGCCATATCCAAGGCTGCCTGAATAGCAGCAGACGCATCCTGCCTCCCCGTACTATCAGCATTAAAATCCCTGACTGCATTGATGGTATACACTGGTACATCAAAATCGGAATATTCGGTATTGGCAATTTTCCCCCTGCTATAGTTTTGACTGCTTGCCACAAAAGGTAAGGCTAGCAAGATTGTTAATGTAACTAGAAAATTAATTTTCATGATAGAAATCGAGATTGAGCTCTGCTTAACAAGTTGAACATTGATAGTTTAATAACCCCGCATCTAGTCTTACTTAGGTTTATTCCCTGCCAACATCGGTGGTGGATGGAAAAAGATTGCAAGGTACAGAAAAAGCCAAGCGTCTTACAAGACATAATGCTGGCTCGATCAATAGTCATTTTCTGAACTTGCGCTAATGATTGAATGGCCTTTCATTTATCCAATGAAATCCTCGGTTTATCAATCTAAAATCATCTAGTCCTCTTTTTTGTAAGGAAATTTTCAAGGTATCTCCGCCAACTATTCCATTTAACTCTAAACGATTTGCCTCCGGAATTTCATACGAAAGACTTAGGCTGGCACTATCAATTTTCGTTGAAAACCATACTTGTTTTTCAACCGTATCTATTCTCATTTGGAATCGATCGAGCTCACCCGTCATCTTCTTTACAACAGCTTCTCGTTTCTTTTCAACAATAAGATAGTGCCACCGATATGAATCAGTTATTAGTGGGGGTAATAATTCCCCATTCTTCTCAAACAGCTGAGTTTTCCATAAGCCAGAAATTTCGGATTTCTCTTTCAACTGTTCTGTGATATCAAATTGCACCAACAATTGAATCATAACGATCCCCACGATCAGAACAACAACTATCTTCTTAATAGATGATACTATGCTATTCGTTCTAGCCTGCTTAAATGTTGATTGAATTTGTTTTTTGGATACTTGTTCATTCCTGATAAAGAAATCTACCAATCTCTTCTGGTCAGCTAGAATCAAAATCAATGAGAAGAACACGATATGAGCAGAGACTATTTTTACCGGAATATCATAGGTCAAATTCATCATGAATACGTTGCTCATAACGCCCACGATAATTATGCTTCCTAAGGTTGTAGTCTTTCTTGAAAGCATGAGGGTTCCTCCTAATACTTCGGCTAAGCCGATAAAAATATTGTAGCCATGTGAATGCCCCATAAATGTCCAAGCCAACCCCATGGGAGAAAGCTCTCCAACAGTTTGTACAAGTTTTTCAAAACTGTGATCTGGAAATTGACCTTTGAACACCTTACCCAAACCATAGAGGAGCATCGATAAAAACAATGCGACTCTAATTATTACTGTCAATAAATTGTATTGTCGACTGTAATCTCTCTCCTTGCGATCAACTAATGACCATACCGCAACTATGATTGCAGTTAGGCATACATTGAAGGTTAATCTTACGTAATCGAATACCCGGTCTCCACTTCCCGTACTTTCTAGTTTAACCTCACTCCCATAACCTAAAATATACTTAGCGAACCAATTGATTGTCGATTCTAGCAATGAAGAGAACAGTAATGTTACGATAAACAATATGATATAAGTATACAGTACCCTAAAGGCTAACTTCTTCCATTTACCCCAACTTTCTTGCTCATGTATCGTTTCTTTCATCGATTCTTGATTTTTCTAATGACGGCTAAGGCATCAATTTCAGTAGCACTGAAATGAGGATCCCAAAGCCTAGTTCGTATGAAATTCACCTCGGATTCTAGTATTTCACGGTCTTAAGCGTAATTGTTTTCTCCTTTCCTTCGCTAAGGAAGGTCAACTTTGTTGTTTCGTTCTCCTGCCAACCATAACCATTTAGATAGAGTTGGCAATGCTTAAGTACATTTTCATTTTTGTCCCGGAGGTTGAACTGGTTAAGTTGTAGGATTGTGTCCCCTAATTTAAGCCCTTTCCTTTCTGCTTCACTCCCCACTTGTAAGGCGCTGACGATGTAAACTCCACCTTCATAGCGGGGCAGGAAGCCCATACTCGCTTTCATAGCCGTGGCCTTTTGGATACTTTCTTTGGGTTGGAAATAGAATTTTTTCTGCTGATAATCGATGGTTATGACCCCATACTTCATGAGCCCTGTTCCAACCCGAGAACGGGATCGCTTGCTCACGTCAGCATAGAAGCCTTCCAGTACCGCATCGCCAAGTTCCAGCTGTTCAATGTAAGTCGTGTAAGCGGCCATAGGTTTCGGAATGACTCCAGAAGAGCCCAATGAAGTGACCCCAAAATAAGTCTCCACAGGATGTTGCTTGAACCTCGATTTTTGGCGAAGTTGCTCAATGGTCTTTGTCTTAAAACTGAAAAGATCATCTGATCCAGAATCAAAAACCACCCATTCCTTACCAAATGGTGATACCTCTACCTTGATATAAGGCATCGATGTTTTCCGCTGGATTTTCACCGGTATCTCTCCTCCTTTAGGGAGGCTTAATTTTAGAGAATTATCACTCAACTTGATCTTCTTTTCCGGGAGATTCAGTTCTAGGATTAACCCCCTCAAAAAATCTCTACCAATGATTCCATCAGCTGCCAAACAGCTGAAGGGGTATTCACTGTAGTCACTTACAATGGCATTGTAATTGCTAAACTCTAAGCTTCCAAAGCGAACTGATGGCACCTTGACATAAGGCACCTTTTTGCTCAATTTATTGATACCAACTACATTCGCAACCGCCACTTGTTCAAATGAAAACTGCTCTTGAATATCAGTTGAGATGGCTAGAGTGCCGCCGGTATCTAAGATAAATCGATAGGTCTTTCCTTCAATTTCAACAGGGATGAAGATTAGCCCACGAACCCATTCAAACTCAATTTCTTCTAAGAAATCTCGCTGCGTTAAGGTGGCTGACTTTTGGCAAAAAATACTTTGCGTGAGCAATAGGGGGCCTATCAAAAGGAAGAGAGCTTTGGAGTAGAGCGAGGACATCTGTATAGTTTTAGTTTCAGAGTATGTTTAAACTAACTCTTTATAGCTTCCGCAATATAATAGCTTATCCTCGCTCTAGAAAGAAATTGCTAGGAGATCCCATTCAATAGGTCATTCCGTAAATATTACTCCCCTCCTTTAGGGCCATAAAAGACTACCCAAGTCTTGAAGTCGGCAGTAAAATCAACAAAACGGTGTTCTTGGCCAGCTGGTACGAAAAGAACATCATGCGGTCCAAAAGAATAACGCTCATCCTCTCGTAGGAAGGTTCCCGTACCACTAATAACCACATACAACTCATCCTTCTCATGCGGACTTTGCTTATCCACTCCATCTGGAATGTACAGCTCCACCTCAAGTGTCCCGCTACGCAGCAAAGTCACAAATTCATTAGGGGCGATTTCTTGCAGGCGATCTTGAGCCATTTTCAGTGGAATATGATAAGGGATCGCTAAAGTCTCCTCAGCTATCCCATTTCTAAGCTGTCTAACATGATGTTCCAAATGGTCCACATAATCCGTTAGTAACCATTCTAAGGTATACAGATTAGTGTCATATTGCACAGGTAGGGCTAAGGATTCCGCAGACTGGTTTTCCATGACACCGACAACCTGGCGATTCAGCGCTCCCCAAAGGTTCAATAGGTCTTCAATGGGTTGCTGCTGGTACTGGCTAATCAGGACATTCTGGTCTTGGTCATATTTGCGCACCGTGTACGGGCTCGGCAAGAACTGGGCTTCAATGAATCGTTTCAAATTGTAAGTAGCCGAATCGATCAGATGCCCTAGTATTTCTTTCTTCGACCAGCGTTCTGGGCTGGGTTTGTGGGAAGCTTTTTCATCGCCCAGCAAGGTAAAAAGTTGAGGCACTTCCTTGAGGGCAGCTTGTAAGCGGGTGATTTGGTCTTTCATACCTTTAATTTGATAGGTTGTTACCTTTGCATAAGGATGGATCGAAGACAAAAGTTCCCTAATAAAGGATACTGATCACAAATACTTTATGCCCTCTCCGTTATACAATCAACACTAATTTGATAAAGGTCCCCAGCCACCTCCTCCATGGAGCGATTGCCATCGATCGAAACGATTTTTTCTACGTCGTTCAAAAGATCAAATGCCTTTTGGTAAGTGGCATAGACCTTCTTAATATTCTCCAGCGTTTCGTAGATCTCTACATCGGCACGGTTGGCATGTACACGGTCAAAACCAACTTGAGGAGGGATATCTATAAAGATATTTAGATCTGGTCGTAGTAGTTCCGCACTTAGGGCATTGGATTGGATCACCCAGTCTAAAGGCATATGAGCCCCATGGTAAGCGTAGGAGGAAAAATAATAACGATCCGTAATCACAGTAAACCCCTCTTCCAACTTCTTTAATACCCCATTAACGGGATTCTGCAGGTGGTCCAATCGATCAGCGACAAACAAGGCTGCGATGGTTTTATCATCAGCGGTAATCCGGGTGGAGAACATTTGGCGAATCAAAGATCCTATGGGTCCATTGGTAGGTTCGAAAGTGGGGTAAATCTTATGTCCTTCCGCCTTTAGGCGAGAACAAAGTTCGGCTACTTGTGTGCTCTTTCCAGAACCATCGATACCTTCTACGGCAATGAATTTTCCTCTTTTACTTTGCATGGCTTTTGCTTAGGCCAGCAAAGGTAATCATACTTGGTGGGATTCTGAAGGAAGCTGAGATACTGGCGTTTTCCTTAACCAACAAAGGGCATTCTGTCGGTCGCGAAAGAAGCGCAAACAAAGGCCTCGGTTACTTGCTACATTTTCAGCAAAAACATTGTGTTCAAAGCCAGTTGACCTTTCATCTAAGAAGGCAATACGCAACTTGCTGCCATCCCTGCCCAATTCTTCCTGAATGTATTTTATCGCATTATAGCTATCCAGAACGGATAGTCTTTTTGAAGTCTTGCCTTCGATTAGAACATCCCAAATGTTACAGGCTTTCAAGCTTGCATACATCTTGTTGAAACGTATTATCGTATGTTCATAGCTTTGCTCTCCAATGCATTCGAAATGCACTAGGGTAGGCAAAAGCTTTATCGTCACCAACGGCTGTCCTGGTGTAATAGCTGCCATGTTGTACTCACTGTGGGTGTGATATAGTGTTTGTTCCTCACCGATAATTCAAAGGCGCTATATAGCTCTATGAATATATATGATGAGGGAGCAAATATAACAAAAAGGCGACTACAGTGATCCGCAGGAATGGCGTTCCTGTTCTATTTCTGGTCCTCTTTTAGGAATTCGTCCGTAAAATGAGCCTTACGTTTAGGCTGGGCAAACTTTCCCTCATTATAAGCTTTGGAGCCGCCCTTGGGGATTGATAAACTTTGCCATTCTGCTCCTTTGAGCATCCTTCCAATGTATACGATTTGACCCATGTGATAAGTGTAATGAGCCAGCTGCCGGTTGATGGCCTCGACTATGGTGTGGCCCATATTTCGTATGTAAATGGTTTGTCCAAAGTTTTCCTCTGTGACACAGTCTAAGGCACTAAAAAGACAGGTCCACCCTTCTTCCCACTTCGCTAACATTTCTTCACGAGAGGCAATATCTGCTTCAAATTCTCCTTCCCGGTTTCGCCATTCCTTTTCTCCGTCTTCTTCCAAAAAATTAGTCCATCGGGAGAGCATGTTCCCCCAAAGATGTTTCACGACTACAGCGATGCTATTGCTCTCTGGGTTAAACTGCCAAAAAAGTTCTTTCTCAGATAATTGGTCAAAGGAGCGATCTCCAAGAAGCTTGTAATACTCAAATTGTTTCCGAACACTGGTCAAATAGTTCTCTTCCATATTAGCGGATTGTTAGTTCTTCAGATTCATAATGTATGTGCCAGCTCTGCTTCCCCTCACTCCACTCCACTTCAAACCTGCTAGCAGAAATTGGTTCATCCGTAGGGAACCACTTCTTCTTTTCATAATTCACCACGATAAATAGTCCTTCCTCATTACCCAGCGCACAAAAGCGATCAAAACTTCCATCATAAATGGGAAATGGGATTGCTTCATTTAGTTGCCAATGAATTTGCTCTATATCCTTGGTCCCCACTCCCACTTCGCTAATGCAAGTGCACTGTTTACTAGTAAAGGTCGGGCGTGTTGGGATGGCTAAATTCCGTCTGGCGATAAACTCTACAATATTTCCTCCCGGATCATGGAAATAGATCGCTTCCGCATTCCAATTGCTAAAATCAACGATTTCCTTTCCATTAAAAGGTAGTATGGGAAGACGTTCCTTTAACCAAGACAAGGCTAAGTTCGTGCTGTGTGAGGGGATATTTATTGCAAAATGAGTAGGCTTAGCTCGATCCGCAGCTTTAAACTGTAAACGAGTTTCCCCGATCTGTACGGAAAAACTCGTTTTTCCCGCTTCCACCAGTGGAAAAGCAAGGGTTTCTGTATAAAATGCTTGCTGGGCTAGTAGGCGGTTGGTATGTAATGTGAGGAGGGAAAAACTCATGTCAACATTATTGGATTTTTCCAGCAAAAAGTCAAGCCCTTCCCCGCTTGGATCGTATTCCCTTTATTCCTGCTTCATCAAGACGAAGGTCTCTTCTTTGTCTCCTACCTTCCGTTTCCATTGTAACTTTGTTTTACTAAGAAATTCAAAAGTCCAGCGACTATCCTCGGCATCCCCCCCATCACTAATCAACCGCAAGATCGGTTGGTGACCATCGATGTGCCAAACCCCAGACTTTCGCCCTTCCGAGGTACGAGCTACGTATCGTCGATCCCATTTAATGAAGATAGATTGCATGTGTCCCGGAGTTTCTCCTTCGTTGAAAGTCCAAAAACCAACCATCTCATCCCAAGGGGCAAGCGGAATATTTGAAGCTCTTTTCAATAGCACAACTACCGCTTGGCCTTCTTCCTCTCTTTCCATTTGCATTCCCTCTCCATCAACCTTGTAAGCAAATGGTCCCATCGGATCAGCTTGGCCACTTTCATTTCGGAATTGAACCATTCCTTTCTCTTCATCCAACTTGTAGGAGCCGATCATATTCCGTACCCCACCATTCCCTGAGCTGAGGCTTTCGTCCTCCTCAAATTGAAACCACTTCGCCACCGGAGTGAGCATTTCTGTTCCAACCTTAACTTCCTGAACCGTCCACAGACCGGCAAATTGGGCTTGCATGGCCGGGTAAAATAGTCCCAGATAAAACAAGCCGACTAAGTACATTTTTTTCATCTATCTTTTTATGCTGGAAGATGAAGCACATACTTGTTTTGGTGGGTATAGGCTTAGGTTTTCAGAAGATCAACTTCTTTTTTGCTGAAAACCTGGATTGAACCATGTCATTTCGAGGGGAGTTTCCAGGCTTCCGTCCAAGTTGAGGATCTTATGTTTGAGCCGCCCTTCCTCAATGAACCCCATTTTCCGGTAAAATCGAATAGCCGAAGTATTTTGCTCTCTTACAAATAGCTCAACGCGCAGCACTTCGGTAAACTTTGTTTGTACCTCTTCCAGAAAAGCCAGGAAAAGCTGTTTTCCCAAACCCTTACCTTGAAAATCCGGATGAACGACTATAGTGAGGTCAGCCAAGATATGTCGAAAAGCGCTGAGTCCTGGCTTATAGGCATGAATTTCTGCGATGATCGATTGCGCTTTGGCGGGGTCTGCTATGTGATAAGCAATACCGGATTGAATGCTCTTTTGTAAAAAGGAGCGCACATAATCCGAGGTCACCTCTTCCTCAATTCTAATGATGCCTCCAGAATGTCGAACTACTTCAGTATATAAATCTAAAACCGCTTTGATATCGGCAGAACTACTCTTTTGAATCTGATACTGCATGGCTAAACATGAGCTTTTAATTTGGAAGAGTCAAACGTATCCTGTCTAATCAAGCTTTATAGGAACACCATCATCCGCATCGATCTCCCAACGCTCGCCGTAAATGGACAGATAGGAAATCTTAAGCTCCACTCGATTTTCCTCTATCAGTTCAACTATTCTTCGAGCCGAGTAGAGATCTTTGGTTGCAATTAGGGATATTGCTTTGCCCGCCGGGACCATTTTACCAGGTGCAATATCAGAATAGACAAAATACACAGAGTCCTTTGGGTTTCGATTGGTTAACTCCAACAAATATTCGGAAAACCTGCCTTCATACAGCTCACCTTTTTCCTTAATCTCTATTTCTTCCAATAAAGCCGGTCCGACACCAACATTACTCAGTACGTATTCCATATTCGCCGTACCTCCATTATGAAAGCCGAGTTCTAGATAAGGGAAGACTGCCGCATACTGTTGGTCTCGGATCAAATTGGTTTGGTAAATGAAGACGGTAAGTGTCCCCACACTCAGCAGAATAGCAAAAAAACTCATGAATTTATCTGAGTTCCAGAATCTCTTTTTCATGATAACAATCGGTTGAAATATTTCAGTAATAAGGATTCCTTAAATTGCGAATCCCCAGCATTTACAAGGTCCTTAACAATTTCTTTAGCCCGAAAAGGGATAGCAGTTCAAAATGTTAAAATAACAAAACTAGGCCTGTCCCCCCATTGTCCCCTGGTCTTTTTTGGCTTCTGAAAAAAAAGAGACGTACTTAATAATATGAAAACGATTAGACCCATATTATTACACCTAGCCTTATCTTTTGTTAGCTTCTCCCTATTAGCTACTCCCATTGAGGATAACTATGAAGAGATTCTAAGAGTTCACCTCAATAACCTATTAGGAAGTAAATCTTTTTCATTCCAGTCCTTGGATGTACAAGCGGCCGACAAAGCGGTAAGCGGAAATGGAACCTTTTTTGGCACCTCCAATGTAGGTTTCGAACTACAGTATGATAGCAACGATAAACTTGGGTACTTTGAAGCTACGATGCCTTCCAATGCCAAAGTACAAGTATCGAACAGAGCCCTTCAGAAACTAGCTGGACAAAAACTTCAGAAGTTATTACCGGATGCCTTATCCAAAGGCGTCTATCTCGAAAAATTCAGTTTCACTGCGAATAAAGAAAGTAAGAAGATTGAAAATCTCAATCTTTGGTTTAACTGCCTACGTAATTGGGAATTACTCGAGGGAAGTTCCTTTAGCCTCGAGCAAGTAAAGATCAATTTTTTGATTGACCACCCCACGGATAAAGCCAAGCGCACCTTGGAAGGGCAACTAACTGGCATAACCCAAGTGGGAAGCAAACCGCTAGAGCTTAGCGGAAAGATCAGAAGCAAAAAAGAGAATCTCCAACTCAGTGCAAAAACGGAGAGCCTACAACTTAAGAGTACACTACAGTCTCTAGCTGGAAGATCGAGTATCAAAGGTATTCGCATTCCGGACGGCGTAGTAAACCTTTCGCTCAAAGAAGGTCTGCTGACCGTAGCCCCTTACCAAAAATGGATCACGCTCGATGCCAATTCGAATCTTGGCGAAACGGACATCTTCGTCAGTAAAAATCTAGGGAAATCAAGACGAGAGAAGAAGAAGATCCAATACATCGTTAAGATCACCACCCCGAAGGATTTCAAATTATCCAAACTCAGTCAGAAACTCAAGGTATTAGACAAACTTCCGCTTGGTGGTCAAACCATTGTACTGTCTTCAGCGGAAAAAGATAAAAAAGAAACATCCAGCATTCCAACGCTGGCACAAATCAAATCTGGCGTAAATAAGGGATGCAATTACATTGCCAACCTGGACCTTAGCAAGATTAGCCTAGATAAGTTGATCGGCGTCAAGAACCTGATCGTCAACTCGACCTTGAGTGATAAATTACATGATGTAGTATTGGAATCTGAACTGGATACCGATATCACTATAGGAAGCGGCAACAAGCTAAAAAATGTACTATTCCGATTACAACCGTCCCCCCAGAACTTTGCCATTTCCCTACTGGGGGTTATGAACGCTCAGATCAACGATGACAAGTTAGAATTCAAGGGTGGAGTTGAATTAGTGTTGTCAGACCAAACTTTGAACTTCCTAGCCATGATGAAGGGGGACTGGAGAAATCCTCTTGGGGCCAAAGGTTTGGTGATGAGCAATGTGGCGATGCAAATGGGCGCCAGTTTCACGACTGCTCCCGTCTTACTGCCTAACGTCGCCTTGAGTGGAGAGCTTAAGATTGGTAGCTTCAAAGGAGCCGCTGCCTTGGCCTTTGACACTCGAAATCCTACCAAAAGTATGATTGCGGCCAGCTTCAATAGAATTGAATTGGATGACCTATTCAAAATGGTAGTGGATAAAAAGACGCAGCAAAAGATACCCAAGGCCATCCAGGAGGCGCTCTCCAAGGTGCTGTTCAAAGACATGGAGTTTCAGATTGTACCGTCCCCCATCCAAATTGTAGATGTTAAGTACGATCCCGGGTTTCGGGCAGCAGGTGCAGTTTCGATTTTGGGCGTGAGTGGCGAAGGACGACTGGAAATTGACTATACCAATGGAATCCTTTTACAAGGTGCTGTAGACCCGATTGAAGTTGGGCCATTTAAGCTTACCGGAGCCGGGCGCAATAAGAGACCTGGTCTCTTGGCTGATCTTCGCATGGGAAAAACACCTGAAATTGCCCTGAATGGAAAAGTAAGCTTACTGGGTTTAAGTGCTAATACAGATGTAAGTATCAAATCCAACGGCTTCCGATTCAAGGTTGGTGGTAAAGTTTTTGACATCTTCCAAGGGGATATCACAGCCAGCGGACAAGCCCTTAACCAAGGAGGAAACATGTACCTCAAGGTGAAAATGAAAACAGATATCTGGAACTACTTAGATAAAAAACTGACAGGATTCGTAGAGGAAGGGACCAGCAATGCCATAAAAAAATTATCGGCCAAGCAGCAGGACATCTTGGCTGCCGAAAAGAAGGTAGAAGGCTGGGATAAGGAGATTAATCGCCTCCGAGAAGTCGTGAAGAAGGAACAAGCAAAAGATAGAGCTAAATACCAGAAAGCCTATGACGATGTAGAGCGCCAGCAAGCTAAGGTGAATGGCTTGAACAGCAAGATCGATGCACTCAAAAAAGAGATCAAGTCTAAAAATAAGATCACCGAAGCCCACAAGATCATTGCGTTACAGGCAAAGTTGAAGCCTTTGCAGATTGCCAAGGGTACGGCTTGGACCGCTTTGGAAGGTTACCAGTTGGTGCTAAAAGGATTGAAGAAAGGAAATACCAATCCAGATCTAGATCCAAAAATCATTGCTGCGAAGTCATCACGCTTGGCCGCCTTAGGAGGCTTGAAGACAGCGAGAGGTTCCTTGGAAGCCTTGAAATTCACCTTGGGTGTAACCGGTAAAACAGCGACTTTCATTATCGACAAGGGATTAGATGCCTTGGTCAAAATACACGCCGCAGAATTTGAAGGTAAATTGGATGCGGTTAAAGGCGGAAGTGTTCGTTTGGAACTAGATATAGAATGGAGAGGAAAGCGAAAAGACATGAACTTGAACTTCAATTTTCATAACCCGCTCAGCACCTTAAAGGATTTTGCTGACAGACTCATGAAGGAAGACTAAAACACACTGACCGTTCCCTAAGTATGACATTTGGAGGCCCAATGGATTCCGTTTACCACAGAATTTCATTGGGCCTTCCTCTATCTGTGAACTTATCATCTTTCCGAAAGTTGTAGTTTAAAAGATCCTTTCTATTTTTATTTTCCTTATACCCAAATACGCATATGAGCAAACTAAATTGGAAAACCTACACTTTCGAATTCCTCTCCATATTTGTAGCGGTAATATCGGCCTTCGCCCTCACCAATTGGGATGATAAAAGAAGAGATCGACATACCGAAGTGAAGATTCTTACAGAAATCCGGAATGGCTTGAAAAAAGACATCAAAGATGTACAGCTTAATCTAGCGGGCCATAGTGCTGGCATCAAGGCCTGCCAATTTGTTCGTAAAATGGCCAACGGTCAAGCCGTACATAAGGACTCTTTTGCCTACCACTACTTTAATCTTACCCGAGATTTCATATCCATTCAAAATAGCTCTGGATATGAATCCCTCAAATCCAATGGGCTCGGCACCATTCACAATGATTCCTTACGCTTGAAGGTTATCGATATCTATGAATATGATTTTCGGAATATGGCGAAACTAGAGGAAGACTACAAGGAAATGCAATATCACACCAGCTTTTTCCGGCCAATCAATGATATTTTAAGTCCGAACTTCGGCTTCAATGAAAGTGGTCAGATCCAGATCAATGTGCCTTTGGACTTAAGGCCGAAGGATAAACAGCTTCTACTGTCTTATCTCTGGAAAATTGAGATGAATCGAAATTTTGTGCAGCGGTTTTATGGTGATATCGAAAGTAAGATCGAAAAGGTAATTGGCTTTATCGAGCAAGAAATTCAAAGTTAACTTACGCTACGATCCGTCAGCCCAAGGCATGGTCCACAGACCGCTCATTTTGCCATTTTTATCAAGGGTTACACGTACCTCGGCCAGCTCTTTCGTCTCCTTGAAGCTGCCTTTAAATCGATAAATTCTAAAGTCTGCCGTTTCTACCGTCTGCAGCACCTCACCGATCGAGAGGCCCTCAATGGTACCATATTTCTCCTGTAAGAAATCACAAGCCTCCTGTTGTCGATCTGGAGTAAGGCCATCCACCATCGTCAAAGTAGCTTCAGCAGTAGTCAAATTGACAAATTCGCCAGAAACACAAGCCTCCAAAATCTTCTTCGCCAGCGCCTCCGCCTTGGCTAACTCAGCTTGATCGATAGCTTCATCCGGCACTCTTTCATACCCACTGGAACAAGCAGATAACAAAAGAATGCATACCATCAATGTCGCAAAACAAGTTTTCATATACTCTAGCTTTTAGCAAACAAAGGAAAACTTAGGCCTTCTTTTGGGTCACCCAAAATCGACATTCACCAGACTTCTCCTTCACTTGCGCAGACTCCTCAAATTTCTCGTCTCTATAAAATGTTTCTAAAATAGAAAATCCGCCCTGCATGAGGAAATCTTGGATTTCTTTCTGGTTGGGGATATGAATAAAGATTGGACGCTCTTCGTTTTTAGAAGTAGCAATTATGTCACCAAATTCGTAGAGTTCGATGTTTTGTTCTCCTTTTTCCCAACGCTCTTTTTCTTCCCGCCAAAAGGCGAAAAAGTTCTCATCCTGTTCCCTATCATGCGTGGTAAAAATAAACAAACCTCCTTCTTTCAGTACCCGATGAATTTCCAACAACGCCTTAGTACGCTCTCTCTCGTCTGGAATAGACATCAAACCATTGAAAGAAAAGATTACAACATCAAAAGTGGCCGCTTCAAAATTAAGCGCCTTAGCATTTCCTACCTGAAAACTGAGCTTAACCTTCCGCTCTGCTTTGATTTGCTCCGCAGCAGTAATCATCTCTGGAGTAAGATCAACGCCTAGTATATCCGTATATCCCAGTTCAAATAGAGAGAAGGTAGTCCGGCCCGTTCCACACCCTAGATCTAGGATACAATCAGTAGTTTTTAGATACTTTTGAAATACATACTTTTCAGATGCCCAAAGTCCAACTTCCCGCGTGAATGCAGCATAATTTTCGATGCCACTTTGATACTGAGCAATGACAAAGTCTTCCCGAATCTTCTTCATAGGAGCTTATTCAATATTTTACATAAGGGCGGTGCGTATAGTACTTCGGTCGAGCGTCAAAACGCACGTGCAACCAATGAACACCTAAGCCAGAAGTACTTAACCAACAGGCTTCTTGATTAATTAGTTCCAGGGCGGTACCACCCACCAACTCCCAAAAAAACTGTTGCTGTTCATTCCTCCCTTTTCTAACAAATCGGGCAAGATGAGCATAAGAACTTACATCCTCACGCTGAGGAGTAGGGACCACCAATTCTGCATCAGCACGCAGATTGGGAAAGCGAACGACCAACTGCTCTTTTTCAAATTTTTCTGCAAAAGGCCTAGGATCGCTCTGAATCAAGGATAAGGCCGGGCTATTGACCAATACAAATTCATAGTCCTCCTCCAGTTTTTGAATTGTCAAGGGAGGATGCTCCCAGTAAAAGGCGGGGTAAGGAGAATTGGCCAGGAGGTCATTATAGAAGCTCCTGAAGGATGAATCTGTTTGCCAGCCTTCAAATACCTGTCTAACTGTCAAAGGGGTATCTCCCGCTAGAATTTGATATTGACTAGCTGCGCCCGATGAAAACTGCTTAGTCTTTGTTTTCCAAGTCATGGATTAGATTAACGTCCGAACTCATCATAATAACGCTCAGCGTGTTGTTCGTAACGTTTTAAGAGGTCAATATTTTTTTTCTCTAGTGCTGTGAGTTGTCCTCGAATATCTGTGGACACCGGCATATACCACTCCACCTCATGGTCAAAAATAAATCGCATCTTGCGGTTCTTGAAAGAATAACCATGTCGGGCGTAGATGGCATTTCGCATCACTTCTAAATCGCCTTGATACATGTTTTCGACATCTTCCTTCTTGAGTTCATAAGTGGAGGCGTTGAATTTGCTAACATCCTCGGTAAGAGATTCTGACTTATCCGGATATTTGGGATACTTTTCATACAAGTTTGACCAACCTACCTCTTCAGAAAGCTCCAGTTGTGGGTCATAGGAAAAGTCTTTTTTATCAAGTTGATACTGTCGGGATGAAACAGCTAGCCGTTTATTATTGGCCGCCCAGGTACCAGCTAATATTTTCTCTTGAGGTCGAATGGTAAAAGTAAAAACTCCATCATATCTGTCGTCACCGGGTTCGCTAACTACTGCTTTAATCGAGTCTCCTGCTACCATCAAGGGACCAGAGAATGGTCTTTCATTTCCAGCTACTACGCTATGTCCGTAAAGTACATCGCCAGATAGGGAATCAAGAGAGATAGTAATTTTATTGAAGGGTACCGGGTCTTTGTCAAAATCCATATCTACTCCTTCAAAAAAACCGACATAATACCCAAAGTAGTCTTCTGCTTGCTGAGGTTCAGGCGCAGTTGTCGGAGGTTCTTCTTGAACTTCGGGGGTAGTGGTTTCTGTCGTTTCTTCCTGAAGCGTTTCCTGTTCTTGGGAGAAGGATTCGTTTTCAGAGGTGTTTCCACAGGCTTGAATCAGTAAGACGGCTAGAATGAGGAGCCATTTGTTCATGATTGTTTTCTTTTGAGGTAAAAAATAATGATTTCTGCTATCATGAGGTTGCCAATCCACCCCAACCAGGCTACTAATCGATAAGTATCCATGGGTTTAGGGTGCCACAAAGCAACAATGATATATTTCCATGCACGTAGGGTGATGGCCGACAAGGTCAAGGCAAAACTTCGGTACATAAAGTATCGGTGCTGCTGCACCTTCCCCTTTCTGATTTTCAGCAAGGCCATCGCACTAAAATAGATCCAGAAAATTCCCAGGAGGCAGAATCCCAATTGTGATGACCACCCTCCATTAGCATGAACTCCAATGATCAAGCCTGATGGTCCAGCCAATAAGAGCACCACTACCAGGTAAACCCAACCTGCCCACCGATGTACCTGTGGTGAACGTTTTCTAATTGCCGATGAAAACTGGGTAAACCCCGCTGGCAGAACTAAAATGGAGCAATAAGCGTGAATAAAGAAAGCCCAGGGATAGTAAGGAATTGCTATCTCATCTTGTTTGATCCGGAGAAAAGCCACATCGGTATCTAAAGGGATATACTGCAGAGAAATCAGCAGCATTAAATAACAAAAATAGGCATATAGCAACAAAAGGCTATAGGAGAGGACCGTTTGGGCTTTGAAACGCATAGGGCAAAATTAAGGGCAATAATGGGTTCTCGCAAGGGATCTATTTTGGCAAGTTTGTGGTTAATGGAATCGAATAACAGATGGCGCGCCGACAGAATCAATTCATTACCGTGATTTCCTTAATCACTGTAACCTTTTGCGGTTTCGCTGTATCAAGTTAGTAATGGAGCAAGATAAGCTATATCTTAAGTGTTAGATTAAACCCCAAGAAACATGTGTATTACCGCTTTAGATGCCGAACTTTCCAATACCTACGTAGGAGTATGGGATATTGATCACCCAGAGCTGGGTTATCGTCATGTATTGGCTTACCAGAATACACCAAAAAATCTGGTTAACACGCCCAACTGCATGCTGTTGCATGTTCCTACTAAACATCCGTTAACCCCTTCTTCCATTTTGGATACCTCAAATGATCCGAGGTTTTTGGAGCAAATGGCTGAGTCCGTTTTAGCGCCTGTAACAACAGCTGCTAGAGGTGCCGACTTTTCAGCGTCGAATTTTATAACAGAAATGGGGATCTACCATATTGCGATACTCAACGATGTAAGCTTTGACGCCTGGCTTGAGGTCAAGAGGACTATACCCAAGCATAAGCAACCAACAATTAAGGAAGAATTTATTCGGTTTTACGCGGAGCAGTTTCCCTCTTACGCCCTCTTGATCTGTTGCTTTCATAACAGAGATGCAAAAAAAGCAAGTCCGATCGTACTCCACTATTCGCCACAATTTCCAGATACTTTTCATTTCCCAACGCTCGATAGTCATGGGAAGGTGCCGCAAATTGGAGCTAAGCATCGCTTTCATCAAGTCATTGTCACTGGTTCTCAGCAACTAAAGCGCCCAGGCAATGGTTTTGATGCCTTTGACCTGACGAGGGTTGGCAAGCCATTGCTACCTTTTCTTCCCAAAGTAGGAGCAGCGCTTCGCTTAGCAGGTAGTGTTGCCCCAAATTCAGACTTGTTGTTAGAAGCAGTTCCGATCAGGGATGGAGGGGATGCGCAATTTGATTTTGGAATCTTGGGGGCATAAAAAAAGCGGGTACAATCAAGAGAACCAAAGTTCTTCAACCTGTACCCGCTGCAGTAGAGATCTCGTTCTTCTCTCTACCTAAAACCCTAAACCCAATTTATATTTAGAACACTAATGAATTCAAACTAAAAAGAGAAAAAGTGGGCACCAGTGCTAGTTTGTTACTTGCCTGGTGCCCACATCGGTAGGAAAGCATGTTAGCATTTCCTACATAAACCCTAAACCCAATTATATTTCTCTAAAACCCTATTATTCATAGTATCTGATCAACACTTCCGTTGATACTAACTGTATTGAAAACTCTAGGCCAAAAACACAAACACCTCATTTTCAAACATATACACCTGGACCTGCACATTAAATCGTCCTATCCTGGGAGCTTTTGTCTCTATTCTGGAAGATTTCCCTTTTTTGCCCCATTTAACACCTCAAGGGTAATACCAGTCGATACAAACAAAAAGCGGGCACTCAAGTACATTAGCTCCTGCCAATGCATACCTGGTGCCCGCTGTAGTACAGATCAGTTGTAACCTGTACCTAAAACCCTAAACCCAATTATATATCTCTTAAAACCCTATTATTCATAGTATTTGATCAACACTTGCGCTGATACTGCTTGTATTGAAAACTCCAGGCCAAAAATACAATACACTCACTTTCAACCACTTAACAACCTCACCAAGCTCTTCATCCTCCTATATTGGGAGTTTCAATCCCCTTTCGGGAAGATCGCGATAGACAAGTACGCGAAATAACTGATAGATGGGTATCCCACAAAAAAAAGCGGGCACGTAAATAACTCGGCTATTGCCAGTAGTCACTTATTGCCCGCTGTAGCAGAAATGTAGATAGTCCACACTCCTACCTTTAACCCAATATATCTATTAAATAACCTTTCAATGTTGCAATGGGGACGGAAAAAAGTGGGCACTCAAGTCCTTGGTCTTGCAAACTTCACTTGCTGCCCACTCTATTAGAAATCATACTAATTTTACTCTACCTAAAACCCATTTATATTCATGAAAACCAGATGTTAGTCGGTATAGGAGCCTTTGCTCTGATCATTTTAAGTGAAAAAGCCAGGCCAAAACAATAAAACACTGAATATCAGTACTTTGCATAATCCAATATTGGTGCAATTGTTTCAAAATGGGATTGATTTCCCAAATTGGGAATAACAAGTCTATTAACCCCTCCTTCATAATGAAACTAGGCTCATTGATTAATTAGGTCTACTTATGTACTTTTGAATAGCCTCTACCACCATCTTTACATTGACCCTATGAATTATCAAAAACTACCATCGCCGCCCCATTTAAAGGACTACGTTCGCTTCTTTTGGGTCTTAGAGAGTTCTTCAAAAACGCAAATCCCATATGTTTATCGATCCATGGCGGATGGATGCCTGGAGCTTGTCTTCCACTATAAAGGTCGCTTTACAGAGATCACCAATGGGGTAAACATCCCGCAAGTCCACTCTCTCATACATGCTCAGACCAATCAATTTCGCAGGTTCATTACCGACGAGCATTTCGGAATCTTTGGGGCCTATATCTATCCCTATGCCGCACAACGGCTTTTTGATCATCCACCCACCGCCTTGAGTAATCAAATGCTGGGCCTATCAGATTTACTAGGAGAAATAGGTCGGGAGGTAGAAGAGAAAATAATGCTAGCCAGCAACAACCAGATACGCGCCAAGATTTTGGCTGAATTTCTAACCCAAAGAGCTAAGGGTAACTTTCAGATGAAAAACATTCCCGCCGTAAATGTTATCAAATCCATCATCCACCGGCGTGGCATAACTACGGTAAAAGACTTAGCAGATCAATCCTATCTTTCCGTTCGCCAGTTTGAGCGAAAGTTTAAGCAATTCTCTGGCTTTTCGCCAAAGTTGTATACACGGATCATCCGTTTTCAAGCCGCTATGGATGCATATGGCAACCCCAAACGATCGCTAACGGAAATTGCCTATGAAACGGGATATTACGACCAATCTCACTTCATACACGAATTCAAGCAATTTTCTGGTTATCATCCGAAGGTGTTCTTCTCTGGAAACGCTGAAGGGACGGAGTATCGAGAAGAATCATGATAGACGATTAATGGCAGATAAATATTCATCGCGCTCAAATGATGTCGTGTTTTTCCAATTTTCAGCGATCACGCTGGACTAGTTTTGTACCATCACGAATCAAAAATTAAACTATGAAATTACCAGAAGGACACCAACAAATCATGCCATACCTCATTATCGGGGGCGTTGATGCATTCATTCAATTTGCAAAACAAGTTTTTGGTGCAAAAGAAACCTTCCGGCGAATGAGGGACGAGCAAGTCGTCATGCATGCCGAAGTACAGATCGGAGCATCAACTGTTATGATGGCTGATAGTACAAACGATTGGCCGACACACCCAGCCAGTTTGTTCATTTATGTAGAAGATGCCGATTCTACCTACCAAAAGGCATTGGAAGCTGGAGCTGTTTCCGTCATGGAAATGTCCACCGAGGACTATGGTCGAACAGGAGGTTTCAGAGATCCCCAAGGAAATGTTTGGTGGATTACAACAGTCTTGGAAAATTAGGCCAACTTCGAAAAATAACAGCCCTTTTCCTGGGCTGTTATCCTTGGTTTCTTAGCAAGAAGATCACGAGTAGTTAACTACTATGGATTAGTCCTTGGTAAAGATGCCGGCCTTCAAGTTCTCCCCTATCGAACCGGCAGCGAGGTGCAAATGTCTCTGCTCATGCTCTACCCCCTCATTAGTTAACAATTGTACCCTTCCAGCGGTACGTGTATCCTTAAGAACGATAGCAGGTTTAGAAAAAGGCTTAACGCCCTCCGCAGACCAATAGGCTACAAAACCGGAATTATTGGCAATAATAGAATTAGAAAAAACGGAGGAGTACTTTAGCTGTTCTGGTCCAACTAGGAAATTAGCATTATGAGCGATTATGTTGTTCTTAAAGGTAAATTCGTAATCCTTTGGCCCAAACCAAAAGGCACTTTCATAGGCGCCATAAATTATCGAATGCTCAATAACAAAGCCATCGACATTATTGAAAAATAAGACGCCATTTCTACACTCATAGAAAATGCAATGAGAGACTACATTATCTCGCCCATGCGCCCAAATCCCTCCTTGAATTTTTGATGACTCTTTATCTCCAATAAAATAACATTGAGAGACCACCATATCACTGAGTTCTGGATCTTCTTTGGAAATGGGGTAATAATACTTGACCTGAGGGTTGGCATTGCCTAGAAATTTCAATCCTCGTATCGTTACATGACTTGAGGCTACCAGAATTCCCGTAGCATGTGGAAACTGAGTAGTCGAGTTATTAGCAGAAATGGATTGGATAACGGGCATGGCAGCAGGCGACCAATCCTCATCATCCGGCATGATTTCAGCTTCGATAATGAAGCGAATATCCTTCCCCTCCACTTTTACCGGATTGACGTTTACCTTATCTTTCAACAAGTAAATTCCTGGCTTCATTTTGATTACGATCGGATCATTTCCCGTTTGTGTATTGGCCCGGCTTACTGCATGCTCAAGCGTTTGGAAGGGCGCATCGGAGGAGCCTTCATTTAAATCATCTCCTTGCTGAGCATCCACATAGTAAGTCTGTGCATAAAGCCCGCAGCCAAAATTAAGGAAGAGCAAATAGGCCACAATCAATTGTTTTTTCATCTGTAAGATTTTAATTTGTGTAGCCCAAAAGTCTTTTGTACTCGTCTAAAATCGAATCCAATTTTCGTTCTTTTAGCGTTCAAATACCGTCTAAATGGAAAATCACCAACTGCCATACATTAATCACTGCAAAAAAAGGATAGAAGACGAGCTTGACTGGTCACATGCTAGCACAGAATGGAAACAACGAGATTATCTTAACCTCATTGAGCTGCTAGAAGACAAGACAGGTATATCATTGAGTTTATCCACTGTGAAGAGAATTTGGCAGCAAAACTATAATGGCACCCCACACCCTAGCACCTTAGATGCCCTCGCTCAATTCCTGGATTACAAGGATTGGCTGAGCTTTCAAGAAGCTGAAAAACTACATCTGCAAAGCATTGCCGCTCTTCCTGACCCCCTCAGACAGCGCGTTATTTCCCGACCAAGACCACAGCTTTTCGGAATCATCTTGGTCTTGACAATAGGCGTAGCTATTTGGTACATCCTAACCAATCAGGATAACAACAGCAAAGGAATCCTGCTAGCCAAGCAAACAGTTCCTTTTACCGCTCAAAACAGCAAGACAAGTGGATTACCCAATACGGTGATTTTCAACTTTGACCTTAGCGCTGTTGAGGCTGACAGTTTTTTCATCCAACAATCCTGGAACCCAAAAAATCGAGAACGGATCAACAGGGATGACTCCGTATTAACCAGCATCTACTATTATCCGGGGGTCCATACCGCCAAATTGATTGCCAATGATTCCATTATCAGCGAGACTACCGTAGAAGTATATTCTCCAAAGTGGATAGCTGCCGTAAGAGACGGAGAAAAGGATCTTATCCCCACTTACTTATCGCTTCCTCAAAGCCAAAAACACCCACTCCTAAGTATTAGTAAATCACAACTCCTAGCACAACATATCGAAATCCAAAAGGGATTGATTTTAAATTACGTGCTCGTTGATGATTTCGAAGAAAAAGTATCTGGTGATGATTTCACCCTATCGCTCAAGATAAAGGCGGATAGCCTAATGAATCTGACTTGCCCAATAATGGGGATTGTAATCATTGGAAAAAAAGAGACTCATGCCATTACCTTAATTGAAGAAGGTTGCGTACATCGAGCCTTTGCGAAGTTTAGCGAGGTCTCCTCTAATGGACGAAACACAGATCTATCTAAATTGGGTATTAAGCCCTATGAGTGGCAGTCCCTGAGTATTAAGGTTGGAGAAAAGCAAGGGCTGGTATTCTTGCAGGAGGATTTGGTGCTGGATATGACTTACCAAAGTAGTATTGGACATATTGTTGGCTTCAATATCTACTTCACAGGGCTAGGTCAAATTGATTCACTACGCCTAGAAAACAACAAGACCGGAGAGCAAATCTACTCCAATGTTATAGACTAGATATAGCAGTTTACGTCTACTATCGATGAACACAAAATATTCAATTCATCATGAAAACCGCTTTTATCACAGGTATTAGCCGAGGTATTGGGAAAGCTGCGGCGTTGCGCTTTCTGCAAGAAGGGTATCAGGTGATCGGCACTTCAACTTCTGGGAAAAGTTCGATCGAACACAGCGCGTGTGAATGTCTCACTTTAAGTTTAGATCGACCTGAATCCATCAAAAGCCTTATACAGTATTTAGCCGACAGCGGGCAAGAACTTCAAGTGTTGGTGAACAATGCAGCTGTCTTACTGGAAAACTGGAGTAATCCCGTAGTGAATATGGATTTCCTCCGACGCACTTTCGCCGTTAACATCATCGGAACGGTAGAGTTAACAGAGGGGCTTCTTCCTTTCCTAGTGTCTGGTCAATCTCATATTGTCAACATTAGCTCAGGTTGGGGCTCTTTCAGTGAAAAAGGGTTTGGAGCGAATGTGCCGCACTACAAGATGTCAAAATCAGCACTCAATATGTACACTAAGCTACTGGCTGAACGGCTAAAAAACCAAGGGATAGGGGTATATGCGCTTGATCCAGGTTGGGTGAAGTCAGATATGGGAACACAAGCAGCGGAAAGGCATCCCAAAGAAGTTGCGCAAGAAATCCTTAACTTACTAGATGATAAACCTAGTGGGCATTTCTGGCACAGAGACCAGATACGCCCCTGGTAAACACTCGACAACTAGTTGCCACCTATGCGTTCCATTACCAACCGACTGAAATCCTTGAAATGGAAGTACATTCTAGGAGAAATAACTTTGATCGTTCTGGGTATCTTGATTGCCGTTCAGATCAACAACTGGAATGAATTCCGTAAGTCTCGCCGCTTTGAGAAGCAGATTATGGAAGAGATTTACCAGACCTTAGAGAAAGAACTAGAAGTCATTGGCTCGAGAATTGAACGCTGCGAAACCATTGAGAAAGCAACAACCGAGGTTTATCAACAGCTAGGAGATGCGGTTCCGTTAACTGATGGTTTACAACGTTCCTTTTGGCTTTGTAACTGGGTCGTATTTTACCAACCTCAAACCATAGCCTTTGAGCGCCTGCGCGCTAAGGGGATAGAACTTGTTTCTGATGATCAACTACGCCTCGATCTTCTCCATTTGCATGACTTCCTCTACCCGCTCGTCCTGTCCTTCACTAACCGACTTAACGCCTGGTCAGAAACAGATTTGAAACCTTACGCTCAAACACACTTCCGGATAGAGACCGAAACACCTACCAAAAAGATCTATGTTCCATTAGATTATCAGGATTTATTGGAGAAACCCCTTTTCCGAAACCTCGTTCTAGATAAACAATCACGTACCAAGGATATGCGATATCATCTCAAGCGAGTAGAAGAACAGGTAACACTTCTGATGAATCAAATAGAGGAAGAGTACAAGTTCAAGTGACGCCCGCAAGGTTGCAGTATCCTCAGCCAAAAAAGTTGTTGAAAAGAAAAGTTTCTTAAAAATTAGAACTTGTTCCAATTTCGCATGTTGGAATACAGATAGGGTTGTATATTTACCTGATAACTAAGGCAAGATGAAATATTCTAACTCCAATAGGCAAGGATTGCAGCCTTAGTAGAGAATCAATAAAAGAACAGAATGGCGAATACAACGACATGGACCGGATCTGATAGCTACCTATGTGACCCAGAACTGGCGCAAGCATTTCATATGTCCCGCGTGTTGGGCATGCCTCTACTCATCGAAGGGGAACCAGGTACTGGGAAAACCGAGCTTCCTATACAATTTGCGAAAGATCTTAGCTTGGATCTCTTTGTTTATCCTGTTGGATCTAAAAGTACGGTAGAGCAATTTGTAGCGAAATTTGATCACGTGAAATATCTAAGAGATTCGCAGATCGAAGTGCTGAACGCTCAACGTGAGGAAAAAGGCTTAGATACCAAATTAAGTACAGGGGGGCGTCACACCGAAAATCTCGACGATTACGTCATGCTAGGGCCGGGAGCCAAAGCTTATACCAACATCAACTCCGTACTATTGATCGACGAGATTGATAAAGCTCCTCGCGAATTCCCCAACGATTTATTGTATGCCTTAAGTCATAGAAAGTTCGTTTTACCTGAGTCGGGGCGAGAGGTTGAAGTGAGTGAAGATGATATGCCGGCCATCGTGATCACGAGTAATAGAGAACAAGAACTTCCGACCGCTTTCAAGGGAAGATGCATCTATCACTATATTTCTTTCCCAGAACCTGAGTTGATGAAAGAGATTGTAGGGAAACACTTTAGCAATATAGAGGAAGAACTAGTACAAAGGTGTATTCAACTTTTTTACCAGTTCCGTCAATTAGGATTAGAACGAGCGCCTTCTACTAGAGAGCTGCTGAACTGGTTGAAGTACTTGCGCAACTTCGAAGTAGATGAAGCCTTGGCTAAGATTGAATCTCGGGAAGGACTTGGGGTTTTGATTAAGACCCAATCAGATATGATCCGCGTTAAGCGAAATTCTTATTAGTAGATAAAGCCGAATTCCATTATGTTTCAAAGCTTACCGCACCACTTTCGAGAACATGATCTCGTAGCAGATGTCAGAACGCTGCTCCAATTGAAACGAGCGATGCAGAAGGGTTTAGTAAATACCCTTGGGGATATCTATGTGGTGCTCAAAGGGCTTGTTACTACAGATCCAGCCGACTTTGGACCATTTACGGCCGCTTTCTACTCCTACTTTCTAGATGTAGATATCAAACGGGGAGAGAAATTAGACAATGCCATTCTGCGCTCGGAGGCTTTCAAGAACTGGAAGGAGGAATTGCTGAAGGATCAGGATGACCTAGAGGTGCCAGATGTCAGGGAACTAGTAGATCGATTTTTGGATGAAATCCATTTAACCACTTTTGATATTCAGAAGATCGTAGATGGTGCGGAAATCCTCAAGCAAGACGATCCTGATATGGCTGATACCAATCCACAGCAGGAAAGCGATGGAGCGAGAACCATTGACCGGGCTGCGGATTACCGAGAGGTAGACCTGGAAGAGCTACTCGAACGCCTAGAAAGAGTTGCCAAGCAGCAAAAAGGAATGCATGAAGGTGGAGATCATTGGATCGGCACCGGAGGTCGGTCTCCATATGGTCATGGCGGCGCTGCTATGGGTGGCGTCCGAGTAGGTGGCGGTGGTGGCGGGAAAATGGCACGCCGGGTAGTTGGTGATCCCATGTACTATCCTGTAGATACGAAGTCTATACTTAAGGACGATAATATCGATGCTGCTCTTGCTACTTTGAAAGGCATTGAAGACGAAACAGCAGAGGTGCTGCTAGATGTTCCCAAAACGATCAAGGAAGGACTCAAGCAAGGCGGCATTTTTCTGCCTTACGAAAAGGAAAAAATAGACCATAAGGTGCAGGTTATATTAATGATCGATAATGGAGGCTATTCCATGCACCCGTATATCAAGTCAGTGACGAAGCTATTCTCCAAGATGAAGACTCGTTTCGCGC
The DNA here is from genome assembly GCA_913057785.1 of uncultured Lewinella sp. GTDB lineage: Bacteria > Bacteroidota > Bacteroidia > Chitinophagales > Saprospiraceae > DT-111. Next base: position 76,568 of record CAJXPD010000002.1, read on the forward strand.
ATGACCTGAAGACCTATTATTTCCACAATACCATTTACGGAGGTGCCTATAGTGATGTACGGCGACGAGATTTTGTTCCCGTGGATAAGATCATTGCCGACGATAAGAACTATAGCGTTTTCGTCATTGGAGATGCAGACATGGCGCCCTATGAGCTAGATTATTCTAGCCTGGGCAATTGGCAAAAGATCAAAAAGCACTTTCCACGCATCGCCTGGATGAATCCATTACAAGCTCGCTACTGGGCAGGATCAAATACAGTGCAAACGCTCCGGCAGATTTTCCCGATGTACCCGCTAACTCCAGATGGAATTGAAAAAGCAGTCATCCGGATGAATAGAAAGCGTAAGTTTCATAAAAAGAACTAAGCCGCTCTCATCCTTCTCCCTAAATCCTGTAATTACGATACTGAAATAGCACGATGTTATGCCAGAACATCCACTCCTTTCTGATTCCATCCACCTTTTGGAACAATTGGTAGCTCACCCTGTACTGGGCGGGCAAAGCAATTTATCGATTGCACATTTCATTGGTAACTTCCTAGAGCAAGCGGGGATAGATTATCAATATGTCACTAATGAAGACGGTAACAAGAAGGCAATACATTGTCGCATTGGCCCAGCCGTAGATGGAGGAGTGATCTTATCTGGCCACACTGATGTTGTTCCTACGGAAGGACAAGATTGGCATACTGATCCTTTTCAGCTGACGGCCCAAGGGGACCTTCTATATGGGAGAGGCGCTACTGACATGAAAGGGTTTATTGCCTGTTGCCTTGCAGCCCTTCCAAAGATGAAGATTGCCAGTTTAGCAAAGCCCATCTATTTTGCCTTTTCCTATGATGAAGAAATAGGATGTCTATCCGGGCCTATCGTGGCGAAAGCTATCCGAGAACATTACGAAGAGAGACCGGCCTTTGCTATCATTGGCGAGCCGACGAGTATGAACCTTGCCAATGCCGAGAAAGGCATGGGGGTCTTTGAAACTACCATTTATAGTAGAGCCGGCCACAGCAGTCAGATTCGAACTGGCGCTAGTGCCATACAAGAAGCAGCTAAGTTAATCCTTTGGCTTGAGGAAAAGATCGAAGCCTTGATCGCAGATGGACATACCGATGATCGTTTTTCGCCCCCTCATTCCACCTTACAAGCAGGTATCTGCCATGGCGGACTGGCGCCCAATATTGTCGCTGATCAATGCCATATCCAATGGGATCTTCGAATTATTCCCAAGGATGATTGGCAGGAGATACTGCAAGACTTTTTGGATTACTGTCAGGAAAGGGAGCAGATTTGTCAAACCAAGGTTCCAGAATTCCGCATTGAAACGGTTCCACAGTATCCTTTCGTTCCCGCACTGGATACTTCTCCCGTATCAAGTGTGGTAGAATTTACGAGACCGTTAGTCAATGAGCCTTCCCTCACCTCCGTTGCTTTTGCCTCCGAAGCGGGTCAATTTGCAGCAGAAGGTTTTGAGGCAGTCCTATGTGGCCCTGGACATGTAGACCAATGTCACATTGCCAATGAGTTTATTGAAAAGGAGCAATTAAGCAAGTGTTTGCACTTCATGGATCAATTGATCGAGCAGCTCAGCAGCTAACTACTTTTTGTGCATTTTTGCGTGGCGTTCCTTCTTGGATAAAAAGGGAAAAGACTCAAATACCTTTAGCCCTTCCTCTTCCAATACTGGACCAATTACTACAGTCTTCTTTCCTCCTATATTGATCATCGGCTCACAACTAGGTTTGGGCTTCCCTTTACTAAATTGTTGCAAGCCCTTTTGACTCACCGAAAACACGACCGTACTAAGTCTCGACCAATGGATCGCTCCACTGCACATCACACAAGGCTCGGTATTGCAGTACAAGCTCACTCCCTCTAAGGAAATCAATTTCGAGGATCGGCAGTATTCGCTAATCACTACTAACTCTGCATGAGCAGTAGGATCGGAATATATGATGCACTTATCTTTCGAACTAGCTACAATTTCTCCGTCCTTTACCAAAATCGCGGCAAAGGGGTCCATCCCTGCCTCCGCTGATTCCCAGGCTAGGTGATTAACTACACGAATGAAAGGGACATGCAAGTCTTCAGACATTTACCATCCTTTAATATTATATCCTTTGATCTTCTATTGTTCCGCTACCGCAACAGCTTCTAGTTCTATTAAAAAGCCATAGTGTAAGGTTTTGACTGGAACGATGGCACGCGCAGGCTTATGATCCGGGAAGTAGGTCGTATAGATATCGTTTACCTTTCCCCATAGCTCAATGTCTGCAATGTAGATGGTAGTTTTCAACACCTTATCCATGCCAGAGCCGGCAGCAGAGAGGATAGCTTTCAGATTGTTAAGCACCTGATGAGCTTGATCTTCTATGGAGCTTGTAATCTTTTCTCCTGTCTTCGTAATGGGCAATTGCCCTGCTACAAAAACTAGTCCGTTCCACACTGTTGCTTGCGAGTAATGCCCGCCCGGTGTAGGCGCTTGATCGGTAAGAATGCTAGATATCATCTTGTTATTTTATTCGTGCTTAAGATTAGTCCATAAGATACGTATTTGTCTGATGCCAGAAATATTTTATAATTTAGGAGAAGCGCATGCAGTTGGCGAAACCTGGCTGTTATGCTCTTTTTTGTACATCACCAAAACACCCGACTCATGACTTTTTACTCCAAGCTACTCATCGTAGCACTATTATTCTGTACGATCGTTTCCTTATCTGCCAGCGATCTTACCCTCTCTAATCCCATTCTCTTCAAAGAGGAGGTAAATGGAGAATCCCGTTTATATGCCCAAGTCACGGTAAGTTGGGATAATGCCTGGTACAACGAGAAGAACCACGATGCCGTATGGCTCTTCTTTAAGTTCCTAAGAAAAGATGCGTACGGATATGTCCATGCTCATTTCCTCCCCAAAACAGCTGAAGTTATCGAAAACTACAGCCCTCTTGTTGATGGCGTTAACATCAAAGAGCCCTCCGATCATACTGGCTTATTTATTTCTCCGAATCGATCGTTTAGAGGCTCCATAAAAGCAAAGATTCAAGTACAAATTGACCAAACAAAACTTGGCCGCTTTAATCCCCAGGCCGGAAAGCTCAAAGCCTATGGAATAGAAATGGTATATATCCCTTCCGGTTCTTTCACCCTGGGAGATCCTAGCGAACGGGCGAGACACTATTCCTCCTTTTTTACCTCAGACGAAAAGGGTGAGCCAGCAGGTCTATATAAGGTTGAATCCGAAGAAGCAACGATTCCGATCGGGGCAGAGAAAGGAAAACTATACTACCTATCTCAAAACCGATATCGTGGAGATCAACAAGGGGAATTAGGTCCCAACTATCCCAAAGGGTTTAAAGCCTTTTACGTCATGAAATATGAGCCGACCCAAGGCCTTTATGCCGATTTCTTGAATAGCTTAGGTAAAACCCAAAGTCAGCTCCGCGCCAACTTTGGGGGCAAAGGATATTATTCACATAGAGGCTCTATCTACATGGATGAAGACCATTATGCAGCTAAACACCCCAGTCGCCCCAATAACTTTATGGGGTGGGACGATGCCATGGCTTTAGCGGACTGGAGTGGCCTTCGTCCTATGACGGAACTGGAATTTACCAAAGCATGTCGCGGCCCTGAGTCTCCCCTTGCCACACAGTATCCTTGGGGAAGCGCTAGCAAAGCCAATGTAGATAGAATTGTGAACCTAGAAGATAATTTGGTGTTGCAAAATGGTTGGACCGAAGCACAAATACGAGACGAGAATCGAGAGACTTTTGGCGCCTCTTACTACTGGGTAATGGATCTCGCTGGCAGTCTCTGGGAACGAGTGATCACCGTAGGTGATCCAATAGGAAGGGCTTTTCAGGGAAGTCATGGCGATGGACGTATTTCCTACTACGGTTATGCAACGAACGAAGACTGGCCGAAAGGAGATACCGAGCTTGGAGGCTTTGGTTACCGAGGTGGAGGCTACTATACGCATGGGCAACCTTATAGTGAATTTAACCCCTACAGTCCTATTGCCTACCGGCCATATGGAGCTTGGGCAGGGGGAGATCGCACTGAATCCTATGGCGGGCGATTTGCCCGAACTGCCGAGGAATAGCCGGCGGGATTGGTTATATCTGACATTTGCAATACTTAAAGCCTGGGCTATGATTCCCCTATCGTATATTTGACGGTCAACTTTTATGTGGAAAATCAAAAACTAACTTATATGCGAGTTATCATTCTGCTATTGAGCATGGTCATGCTAGGAGTGGGAGAAAAAAGTACTACTGCGCCTGCTGTTGATCTGCCAATCGAGGATATCAAACTTCCTCCAGGTTTCAAGATAGAAGTCTACGCCTCAGGTGTGAGGAATGCCCGATCAATGGCCTTATCTCCTTCTGGAACACTCTATGTAGGTACGAGAAGATATGGACGTGTGTATGCCTTGAAAGACACGGATGGAGATTTCAAAGTAGATGAGCAATACACCCTAGCCAAGAACTTGAAGATGCCTAATGGTGTAGCCTTCCGCGATGGAGACCTCTATGTTGCTGAGGTAAGCCGTATTTCTAAATTTGAAGACATTGAAAGCAAACTGGATGATCCCGGAGATCCTAAGGTTATCTATGATAAGTATCCTACCGAGACGCATCACGGCTGGAAATTCATAGACTTTGGTCCTGACGGGAAACTATATGTTCCAGTGGGTGCACCTTGTAATATCTGTGAAAAAGAGGACCCAGTATATGCCTCAATCACGCGGATCAATCCAGATGGAACCGGCTTTGAAGTCGTACAACATGGTGTAAGAAATACCGTGGGTTTTACCTGGCATCCTGAAACGCAAGATCTGTGGTTTACTGATAATGGGAGAGACTGGTTAGGAGATGAAATTCCGCATTGCGAATTAAACCATGCCCCGAAAGACGGTATGCACTTCGGATTCCCATACTGTCATCAAGGAGATCTTTCTGATCCAAAATTCGGAGACAAATCTCCCTGCAGTGAGTATACTGCACCAGTACAAAAGATGGGACCACACGTTGCTCCGCTAGGACTGGAGTTTTATACCGGAGATATGTTTCCGGAAGAATATCGCAATCAGCTTTTTGTGGCTCAGCATGGTTCTTGGAACCGAGCCAAGAAAATTGGTTATCGCTTAATGCTAGTGAAATTGGACGGCAATAAGGCGGTGAGTTACGAACCTTTTGCGGAAGGATGGCTACCCGAGGGCAGTCAGAGTGAGTGGGGAAGACCTGTAGATGTAGAAATGATGCCTGATGGATCGCTTTTGCTATCGGATGACTCCGCAGATGCTATCTACCGTATCTCTTATGAAGGGCAATAAGCTCAAACTATTAAACTGATGAAGTCGGAGATGTCTTGTCAATTGACATCTCCGACTCACGACCTTTCTACTTGACCACGACCAGCTGTTCGACCAAAGTCTTTTTCCCGCTTCTCGCCTCAATAAAGTAATTTCCAGCAGGTAAGGACCCCACTGTAATTTGACCATCCAAGACGGGCTGTTCCAGCACTCGCTGTCCCGCTAAATTGAAGACAGTCACCTGTTCCAATTCTAAGCCTTTCTCCGTTGAAAGATTAACAACATTTACGGCTGGATTAGGAAAAATACGCAAGTCATCGAAGTTTACCTGTACCGTGGTGTCACTACGTGAGATTTCGGCCTGGATATCAATGCTAACAAAGGCAATGTTGCATAGGTTTTCGGCTGCCTTGTTACAGAGTTCATATTCAAATTCTACCAATCCTACAAAATCCTCATTAGGAACAAACTTAAGCTTGCCTCCCTCCAGCAGCTCAACTTGTCCACTCTCAGGTCGGCTAAGCAGTTTCAATTCCCAATCTGCTGTACCATTCATCTGATCATTTGCAATCAGATTAATCTCATAATCGTCCTTCAACTTGCTGAAGGTCCAATGATCATCGTAGGGTAAAGGTGCCAGGGCTATCGGCCCTTCTAGTTTATCCGATTGCAGGATAAATACGCCCGATTTAAAAATTAGCCCTGGCAGCGCATCGTTAGTTATCTCACAATAGTATGTCGCTTGATCTTCCACCAAGGAGAGCCGAGCGGTCAAGGTATTTTCTCCTTCCAGCACTTTAAACTCGGTTCCATTTTTAAACCAGGTGTAAGTATTGGATTCTAATTCTCGGTCCGAACCAGCTGAGATGCGAACCTCTTTACCTTGTGCCAGCTGAATGACTGAATCTTGGCGTTCGTTCAATTGCTTTTCATAAGAGTCCAGCCCCTGAAGCCATTTTTGGTTCGGTACTAAATCGGAAAAATCAAAGGCATTCTCTTGGAAGGCACATTGATTCAATTGTGGCAAATTGCGAAGGACTGGACATTCGCTCAGTTGGTTACCAGCCAACAAAAGTGAGCGGAGCTGATGCTTTCCAGACAAATCTGGAATGGCACCAGTTAATCGATTATCTGCAAGGTTTATCTCTATGAGGTGACTCATTGCCGCTAAGTCAGGAATACTCCCTTCTAGCTCATTATCGGCCAAGACTAAGGATCGCAACTGCACCAAACCATCCAAAGCTGGTATTTTCCCAGAGAGCTTGTTATCTCCCAAATTCAAATGCGTAATCTGCCCTAACATATGCAGATCAGGAATCTCTCCTTCAAATTGATTACCAAAACCAATGAAGCGTTGAAGGTTGGGCATTCCGTTTAAGAGCGGTAAAGAACCCGTTAATTGGTTGCCCTGCACATAGAGTCTTTTCAACAAGTGTGAATGCTTGAAAAGTGGTAAAATCCCGCTGAGCTTATTATTAGAAATATATAAGTTCTGCATGCTGCTGAGATGAGCGAAGGCTGGAATGCTTCCCGTTAGCTTGTTGTAGTCCAACTCTAGTGAGACTAATCTTGTGAAATTGGCGAAGTCCGGGATAGTATCTGTAAAGCGATTACAAGAAAGCTGAAGGGTAAGTAAGAAGGGCATTTTAGTGAAATTGGGAATTTGCCCATGAAGTTGATTACCTGACAAGAAAAGATGTTCCAAATAAGGTAGATTCAAGTCAACCATCTCACCCTTAATCCGGTTTCCCCGACGTTTCGTCGGACTGCAATCTGGCTCCCCATCAAGATCCAAGCACATTACTCGCCCGTAGGGGTTTAAGGTCACTCCAAACCAGTTATCCATACTTTGGCTGAAGTCCCACTTTTCAATCCATTGGGAGCCCTTGGTCTTTTCGTAAAAGTCCAGCAAGGCCAGGGAGTCTGCTGCCCGGGTGCCGATGGCTTTGCGTCCTTGAGACATCTCCCCCTCTGGAGATGTACTACTAATCAATCCGAGAGCCAGTACCAAACTGAACAACAATCCCAATCTTACGTACTGACAGGACCAACAAAGGTCAGCAGCTTTCTTTAGGTGCTTACCAACACTACGATTTGTCTCTTGGGGATGACTACGCGCGACACTTGTTCCTCTCATAACTTTAGGTTTTTACACAGTTCTTCTTCACACACGCGATAAGTTATCCCAAAGTGGCCTTTGCCGCTGGCATTTTCGGGAAATGACCGAAATCCTTCGGAAAATGGTAATAATCCCACTTTTTTCCATTTCCGGTCTCATTCTACTGAAGATTGCGTTCCATTCCCAAAACGAGAAAAAAATCTCAATTTGAAGCAAAAAAAGAGTGATCACTATACCCAAATAACTGAAAATCAATTTTTTACAAAAAAGGCACAAGTTTAGACATATTTCAATCGTCCTCCGCGGGATATCAAAGAGCATCACTATGATGATGCTAGCGATACCAACTGTTCTCCTTCACATGATTGGCACTATGACACGGGCTTAAAGAATTAAGACCCTATGACTTTTCCCAGGTTTGTGTAGACGATTTGCAGGGTAGTAAACCTGGGATTAGTGCCATTTTACACGGTCTCTCTTTCACCCAAATAACAAACCTATGACACGACTCCTCTTTATTTATCCCTTGCGGGGTAAGACTCCGCTGAGTTTTCGTTATGCAGAAACAGCGAGAAGACTATATAATGAGAAGGTGGATGTTCGCTTGCTCACCGTGGGGAAAGACATTTCTCTCCCATCCATTCTGGAAAGAGTTCCACGCCAGCATATTTCTTCTAGTGAGATTGAAAGCCGTAGTTTTCAGCATCTGCGGCTACAGTCAAAGATCTGGGAGTATTTGTTGTCCATTCCAAAAGATGGCTTAAGTATCTTCATGAATGGTATAGACTTCCCTGTAGTCTTTTGGGCCTGTCGAAAACTCGGTTTGCCGTTGATCGCGCAATATCCTGAAACGAGTAATTACTCCGTCTTATATCGAAAAATGCTTGGATGGCTTGGAAAATCAACAAAAACAGCATTGTTGTATGAAAGTCAAAGGTATGCTAACAGTTACCAGATCGGAGGGTTTAGTCAACATATCATTCCGATGCCTCTGCCCGCTTATTTCCTGAAGGCTGCGCAGCAACATAGAGAAATGTCTCAACCAAAGGGGAATTCATGGTTTTCGGTAATTATAGGTTGTAGAGAAGCTTCTAGCAAGACATTGCAATCTATTCGTTCGATTGCGAATCAATGCGAACATATCAGATTTCAGTGCTGGTTTTTCAACAAGGAAGATTTGTCTAGAGGTTCAAGGGCCTTGGAGTCCATGGCTAATGTAAGTTGTGTTCGCCCAAAGGAGAGCGTTTCCTTGTACAGAATGTCAAAATTATACATCGAGATAGAGGAGTCGAAAGCAAAACCAAGTGAAAGCCATCACCTCCACCATATTCGTGAATCCATGGAATTTGGCTTGCCAGTATTTCTGATGAGAAATGGTCTAGGAACTGAGTGGATTACTCCCGGCGTAAATGGTTATGTATTGGAAAGCGGTCAGCTAGTCGAAATGGCGAACAAGATTCGACTATTAGCGCACAGCAGCTTTTTATATGATCGCTTATCCAGTAATGCCTCGAAAATGGCGCAACAATGGCATCCGCCAAAGGTGTGTAAGGCCTTATCAGATCTCCTTCTTGCAGGTAGAAGAAAATGTACTTACATAAGCGGACTAAATCACCCCACTAACTTCACTACATAAGGTCTCTCAGGGCAGACAATAAGACATTCACATGATTTGGCGTGCTACTTTCCCCCATCAATCCCACGCGCCAAATTTTGCCTGCAAACTTCCCTAGACCACCGCCCACTTCAATATTATATTCTTCTAAAAGTCGTTTTCTAATTGCTCCCTCATCTACACCTGCTGGCACTTTCACGGCATTGAGCATCGGCAGTCGATAAGCTTCGTCGACTAAAAACTCAAAGCCCAATGATTCTAGTCCTTTCTTCAGCAGTTCATGGTTGCGTTTATGCCTGGCAAACCGATTTTCTAATCCCTCTTCCAATACCAATCGATACGCCTCACGTAAGGCGTACATAGCAGAAACAGGGGCAGTATGATGATAAGCTCGCTTGGCGCCAGCCCAATAGTTCTTAACCAAACTAAGATCCAAGAACCAGCTCTGCACCTTGGTTTTGCGATTGTCCAAAACCGCTAGTGCTCGATCACTGAATGAAACCGGAGATAAACCTGGAGGAGCACTTAAACATTTTTGTGTACCAGAATAGATCGCATCAATTCCCCATTCATCAACGCGCAAATCCGCTCCACAGTAAGAAGTTACGGCATCTACCACCAGTAAAGCACCAGCCTCATGTACCATCTCACTGATTTCTTCCAACGGCTGTAAAACGCCTGTGGAAGTTTCTGCGTGTACAATGGCTACCAATTTCGGCTTGGTCTTCGCCAGCGCTTCTTTCACCTGCTGGGGATCGATAGGCTCTCCCCAAGGCGCCTCCACTTTCGTAACCGTAGCGCCACATCGCTCCGCAATATCCGTCATTCTACCACCGAACACGCCATGAATACAGATGACCGCTTCATCTCCTGGTTCGAGGAGATTCACCAAGCAAGTTTCCATTCCAGCACTTCCAGGGGCAGAAACCACGAAAGTCAGGTGATTTTGCGTTTGGAAGGTAGCTTGTACCATTGTCTTGATCTCATCCATGATCGTCACAAACTCAGGATCTAAATGTCCGACCAGGGGAGTAGCCATGGCCTTTAAGACCCTGGGATGTACATCGCTTGGGCCAGGCCCCATCAAGATTCGGTTGCTGGTATTTAATTCTCCTACAGTTGACATGGTACTTGCTTTATAAAGGTTGATTTAATCGCAGACAAGACCGTTTCAGGAATAGTGCTCTTGCCTATCCAACAAAAATAGAGAAACAAAGAAGAAAGAAAAAGCAGGAAGGAAAATTCAGGGCTTTGCTCGGCCCTAGGTTTATGATCTGCTAAAAAAGTCGATCAATGTCTTTCTTTAGAATCGCTGATTGAGCCATCACTCCCAGCCCTTTTACCACATGATTCAACTTGGCAAAACGTGGGTCTTGAGTATAACCATGCTTATAGCGATAGTAGATCTGCTGCACGATCACGGCGATCTTAAAAAGACCATAAACATAGTAGAATACGACATCGCTTAGATCCCTGCCACTCTTTTCCGCATAGAGTCGAACGACCTCAGATCGATCGGGATTCCCCGGAAGAATAGTAGGACTCAATGCTAAAGCATGCAGCCAATCTGGATCATCGCCGGTTACCCAATATCCTAAGCTAGTTCCAAAATCCATCAGGGGATCTCCAATAGTGGACATCTCCCAGTCCAAAACGGCTATGATCTGGGTCCAATCTGAGGAATCCAGCACTACATTATCGTATTTAAAATCATTATGTATGAGAGCGGTTCCCGATTCCCCAGGCTGATTATCCGCTAACCAACTCGCTACCTTTTCAATCTCCGCAATCTCATCTGTTTTGGATTTAAAGTAACGTTTTGTCCATCCACTCACTTGTCGCTCCACGTACCCCTCTGGCCTGCCTAAATCCCCCAGACCAACAGCCTGATAGTCCACAGCATGCAAATCGGCAAAGGTATCGATGAGCGAAACGGCTACTTCTTTCATAATCTCAGGAGCCGGAGCCATTTCTTTAGGCATCTTTGGCCGTAGGATAACGCCTTGTACTCTTTCCATGACGTAGAACGGGGCACCGATTACACTTTCATCTTCTGTATATAATAGCGGTTTGGGTGCCTTATCGTAGGAAGAGGATAAAGCATTCAATATTTTGAATTCTCGCCCCATGTCATGGGCTGACTTAATCTTGGCCCCAAAGGGTGGGCGACGTAACACAAAACCCGTATCACCTAGTCTGATTAGATACGTCAAATTTGAAAACCCTCCAGGGAATTGCTCTATACTGAGTTCGGCACCTGGCATATTCAACTGCTCCTGAAGGAAAGGCTCCAATTTTTCAACATCTAATTCTTCTCCTTTCCTCACGGCTTTTGCCTGATCATTCCAATTGTTTGACATAATACGTTGTTAAAGGACGTTAGCTTGCCATTTAAATCTAGACAAAAGTGATCATCTCTCCCTCTAGGTGCGGCAATTCATTAAAGGATTTTAAAGTTAGTCGATCTTCCGAAAAAAGGAAGGTGGACATGGCCGTATTTTGTACAATGCCATTGAGTTCCATGATTTTTTCATCCGCCTCCAGTTTCAGTGCATAGCCGACCGCTGCGGACATGGTTCCGCCCGATGTAAAAGCAGCCACCTTCACACCTTTACCATTTTCGCTAACCATCTGCTTCATGGCTGAATTTACTTGTGCTCGAAAATCAGCCCAGGGAGCCAGGCCGTGCTCTCGAACATCCAGCTCTCCCTTTGCCCAAAGGGCCATTACGTGATTGAAAATCAGGAGTTGATATTTTCTGGCCTTATCGGGTTGTTCTTCTGCTTCGCGCTTCCATTGCTGAAGCACCTCAAACCTATCCACTAGAACGGGCAACAAACTGGCCATCACCTCCATCCCCTTATGCTCATCTAGGGTTTCTAATAGGACAGGCTCTGGCCAAGGAAGCTGGCGTTCCAAGAAAATCTCCTTGACCCCCTCCGCTGTCTGCCAATGCCGCTTCAGCGGGCCAATATATATCTTATCAAAACGCATTCCTTTATCCGCCAAATAACTCCCAAGTACACGCGATTGCTTCTCTCCCAAGGGAGAAAGTTGATCATAATTAGCCTTCATAAAGGAGGCTTGAGCATGGCGTATCATGGTTAATGTACTCATGAAAATTGGTGTTTATTCAGCGAACAAAGGAACTTGAGTCGTTTATTTCTAATATACTTCAAAAAGACCTGCTGCTCCCATTCCTCCACCTACGCACATGGTACAAACCACGTATTTGGCGCCTCTTCTTTTTCCTTCGATCAAAGCATGTCCTACCATTCGAGAACCCGTCATACCATAAGGGTGTCCAATAGAAATAGCGCCTCCGTTTACATTCAACAAATCATTAGGAATTCCCAATTGATCTCGACAGTAGATCACTTGTACGGCGAAGGCTTCATTGAGTTCCCACAAGCCGATATCTTCCATCTTCAAACCGTGCTGCTTCAACAACTTTGGAACGGCAAAGACAGGGCCTATTCCCATTTCATCTGGTTCGCACCCAGCCACGGCCATTCCTCGGTAAGCACCCAGCGGCTCTAAGCCCCGTTGTTCTGCTAGCTTGCCATCCATTAGCACACAAGCAGAAGCTCCGTCAGATAGTTGACTGGCATTCCCTGCGGTAATCGTTCCCCCTTCATTCACTAATCGTAAGCCTGCCAGACCTTCCAAAGTGGTGGTTGGTCTGTTCCCTTCATCTTTGTTCAAGGTTCTGTCATGAAAAGAGATTTCCTTGGTCTCCTTATCCATGACGCCCATACTCGTAGTCACTTCGAAGATCTCTTGATCAAACTTGCCCGCGGCTTGAGCAGCAGCGGTTCTCATCTGGCTTTGATATCCGTACTCATCCTGTGCTTCACGGCTAATGTTATAGCGTTTTGCAACAATCTCTGCCGTCTGTAGCATCGGCATATATACATCCTTATGCTTAGCAATCAAGTTTCGGTCTAGCATCCGGTGCGTATTCATTTTCTCATTTTGCACCAAGCTAATCGAATCCAATCCTCCGCCGATGGCCACTTGCATGCCGTCGTGCACGATCTGCTTGGCCGCAGTTGCGATGGCCATCATTCCTGAGGAACACTGGCGATCAATGGTCATACCAGGTACGGTGACTGGTAATCCCCCCGCTAATGCCGTCAATCGTCCGATATTCGGACTAGATGTACCCTGTGGCAGCGCGCATCCCATGATTACATCTTCTACCTCAGCCGGATCAACTCCAGCTCGCGCTACGGCTTCAGCAATAGCCCAACCTCCCATTGTTGGGGAATTGGTGTTGTTAAATGTACCTCGGTATGCTTTACCAATCCCGGTTCGGGCAGTGGAGATGATAACGGCTTCTTTCATTATATGTTATATTTTATCTTTCTTCAACAAAACGTTGTGAAAGCTAATTTGTTAAAAATTTGAAGATGTAAAATCTTTTTAAATCGACACAAAAAATACATCCAATAGTCCTAGTCGTAACCAATTTATTAAACCACTTTAAGTTGGGAAAACCTTTTTATCAATCGGACCTCTCCTACATTCATGACAGACATTATGGGGCGCTCGCAGAAGCTGCCGTGCAAGTCATAGGAAACCTACCTTTGGAACCCGGTAACACAGCTGTTGACCTTGGCTGTGGCTCAGGGATATTATTGGAGAGATTGGCGAAGAGAGGGCTACGAGGCTATGGCGTCGATATTTCAGTAGCCATGATCCAGTTAGCTAATAATCGGGTACCAACTGCCCAATTTGAAACCCAATCTCTGTATAGATATTCCATCCCAAAAGCGCATTTGGTAACTGCTATTGGGGAATGCTTCAACTACCTGTCCGCCCCAGATTCTCCCAATCCTCCACTTCGGTCCATTTTTGAGACTATTCATCAAGCTTTAGTACCTAAAGGGTATTTCTTATTTGATGTAGCCGAGCCGGGATTAGCTGGAAGGCAAGGTTATTATGCTCGCATGATAGAAAAAGAGGACTATACAATCTTTCTTGAAGTGAAGGAGAAAAATGGCTTTCTCAATCGAGAGATCTCCCTATTCACAAAGGAAGGAACTAAATATCGTCGATCAAAGGAGAGTCACTGGTTACAACTGTATTCCGCACAGAAAATTAAAGATCAATTATTGGAAATTGGATTCAAAGTAAAGCACCTTAATCATTATGGTGATCTAAAATTAAGAGATAAGCATATTGCCTTTCTCGCGCAAAAAATGTAAGATTGAGCCTCCATCAATCTACTGATTTATGACGGCGGAAGGGCTCCCTTACTCCTCCATGATCTTCAACCTGGCGTATAACATGTTGGGCAGCTACGCCCAGGCAGAAGACATCTTACAGGACATGCAATTGAAGTTTCTTGAAAAGCAGTTTCCTTCCGAAGCGCCCAAGTCCTACTATGCGCGGGCCACGATAAATCATTGTCTCAATATCTTGAAGAAAGCGGAACGTACTTCCTACCCGGGTCCTTGGCTGCCCGAGCCTTTCATTGCCCCGCCGGATGGGGTAGAGATAAAGGATTTGCTTCACTATGAATTGGCTTCCTTAATGGAAGACCTCTCTCCCCAAGAGCGTGCGGTCTTTGTGCTTCGTGAAGCCATGGATCTCAGTCACAAGGAGATCGCCGAAGCCCTAGAAATATCAGCCGATAATGCTCGACAACTTTTTTCTAGAAGTAAAAAGAAGATCAACCCTTCCGCACATACTAGAACACATAGTACCGTGGCGCTAGAAAAAGCCCAGCAACTCCTGGATTTGATTACGAAAGGGGATCCAGAAGCATTAATTAGCTTGTTTAGCGAAGATATGCGACTCATCGCGGATGGTGGCGGAAAAGTCACTACAGCCCGTAAGCCGGTTATTGGGGATGCGAAAGTGGCCAAATTCTTGGTAAATATCGCCCGATTCGCCCCCGATGATTTGGAGATTCGGTCCATGGAAATTCTATCACAAACGGCCATAGGTTTCTTTCAGGATGGGCAGTGCCTCACCATTTGGATCATTTCTTTGGATGATGAAAGTAAGCGAATAAGGCGAATATTTGTGGTTGGAAATCCGGATAAACTTACTCGTATTGGATAAATACTATCCTTCCCCTGTCACATTTTGCTTCCTTGGTTTGTATGTAAGGAAATACTGAACGAAATCAGTTTTTCTTCATCAAACCTGACTTATGAAAGTTTTCGTAACCGGTGCCACCGGCATCATTGGAAAAAGAATTGTGAAGCAATTAGTTCAACACAATTATGAAGTAGTTGGACTAGCGCGATCCGACAAAAATGTGGAGCAGCTCAAAGCTATGGGCGCTCTTCCCCGCCGCGGTGATCTATTTCAAGCACAACAATTGATCGACATTACTAGAGACTGTGATGCCATCTTACACATGGCCACCAAAATCCCTTTGCAAGCCGTTCCCAAAGCGAAAGATTGGGTAATGAACGATCGAATCCGTACCGAAGGAACCAGGAATCTAATCACAGCCGCGGAAAAGAACGGCATAAAAACCTTTATTCAGCAAAGTGTCATATTCACCTATGGCGATCAGGATGGGGCGGAAATCTATCAAGACACGCCACTGCCTGATCAGGTCAGCGACAATTTGCTATCTAATGTCGAGATGGAGGAAATGTTGACACAGCATCCCAGTTTACAGTATATCATTCTTCGATTCGGTTGGTTCTATTCTGCAGATTCTGCTCAGACCCAAAACATGCTTCAAATGGCTAAAAAAGGGTTCTTCCCTGTCATCGGTAAAGGCCAGAGCTTCTTGAATATGATTCATGCAGATGATGCAGCTACAGCTGTGGTTCACGCACTACAGCATGCCTCATCTCTACAGCGATCTATTTTCAACATAACGGATTTTTCTCCGATTAGCCTGAAGGATATGATTACAGCTATGGCAAAAGCAGCAAAGGGTCGCACCCCTAGGCACATTCCTAGGCCATTAGCTCGCATTATGACGGGAAAGGCTGCGGTGGAGTTCTTAACCGCCTCCATGAAAATCCAACCAGCTAGCCATTTTGGTGATTGGAGACCAAAATATCCCGATTTCAAAATTGGTATTAGTGAAGTGGCAAAAGAATTAAATAATCCGCTATCGCAGAAGGCCATTCGTGCCTAGTTCTTTAGAGGTAGACGAGGTAAGCCCCAGGGCTTATCTCGTCTAGCTTTGGGAACTAAAACCAGAATTTTTGACCTTATGTAAACATGAGGATCATCCAATACCACACTGCAACAGACTTTATTAGCGATAATCTCACTTTATTGGAAACCGAAGAAGCTGCCAATAACTTGATCATCGGCCTTGCCTTTGGCATTAAGCACCAAAAATACCCCATCCAAGAGTCCTTGCTATTCGCGGTAATCGAAGCAGAAAAGTCCATCTTTTGTGCCTTACAAACGCCCAATCGAAATCTCACGTTCTATGGTGAGCAAGGAGCTATCCCAGCCGCAATTTCCTGGTTAGCTGATTTCTGCAAAGAACAGGATCACCAAATTCCAGGTCTGGTAGGGCCAAGAGCATTGACGGTTGCCTTCGCGGAACAGTGGCAACAAAAGACGGGAATAGCTTGGAAGGTACACATGCCACAACGGGTCTTTCAGCTGGATCAGGTGACAGATTTTTCCGAATCTCCCGGTTCTTTCCGCAAAGCTAAGCCTGAAGACAAAGCAATCATTGCCAGTTGGTTGATAGACTTCCATGAAGAGGCGGTCGACGAAGATATTCGTGGAGCGGAAATGGAGCGGGCTCAAAAAATGTTGGATGCGGATCGATTGTATCTCTGGGAAGATGGGAAGCCAGTGAGCATGGCTGCTTCCACACGTGCTACCGCCAACGGGATTTCCATCAACGCCGTCTTTACCCCCAAAGAATTTAGGAAAAAGGGGTATGCCAGTAGCTGTGTGGCTAATCTGTGTCGAATCTTACTGGCTCAGGGTCACCAATTCTGCTCTCTTTTTACAGATGCAGATAACCCTACCTCGAACAAGATTTATCAGGATATTGGATTTAGAGAAGTGGCAAAATTTCAATCTATTGAGTTTTTGACCAAGGAAGGATAAAGGCAAGAAGTAAGTCTCTAGATGGGCCCTACCTTGCTAGCATCTACCATAGGATTATCGTGCCTGCAGCAGTTTTCGGACGAGTTCGTGCAGATTAGTACCAAGCGTATCAAATAGATCCACCTTGCCATATTGGGTTAAACGATCCGCTCGTTCAATCGCTGTTTCTACCTGAGGCAATAGCTTGGAAAAATCTGGATCACTTTTACTGTAGTACCCTAGATGATTGCAGAGTAAATGTTCGCAGTGTGTACGTTTCCCTCTACGTTTATTCCATTTCAGCTTTTCCTTCTCTTTATCCGATAGGGAATGAATATCAACCAGGTGGAGTAACAGCCACAACTCAAAGCAAGGATTTGAGATGCCCAGGTTATAGTTCTTTTGGGTACATAACTGTCGGGATTCCGAAAGCTCCTTCATGGTCCAACTGTGAAAGTCGCGATCAATGACCATCCAGAGTTCATCGTCTTCATTGATCTTATACTTGCGACGAAAATCATCCAGCCGCTGCAAGACATGCCTAGGGGCGCTCCTCCCAGCTTCGGAAGGAATTACCTCCACCTTGACATTGTTATTCGGAAAGTACTCTTCGGCATTCAGGTCAGAGAAATACTTAAGTTCTGTTTTCTGCCCTTCAGTAGCAATAACAAATAGGCGGGCATCGCGAAAGCCGCTTTTACGCTTAAACCCTTTTCGTTTTCTGCCCATTTGTTGTTTTAGTTTTCCAGGGCATACCCTCCATTAGTGAAAATTTGGGAATAGCATTGTACCTGCCAGCTAGGTAACCCGTTCTAATATCTTTATCTTTTCTCGGGCGGAATTCTTCCAAGGAATAGGTATCCGATTCCCCATGTTTGTTCTTTTTCACAAACCAGATCTCATCTTTGCGAAATAGGTCCTGATTAAGTAGTTCACTTTCGTGTGTGGTACAGATCAGCTGGCTACGAATGTTTTGAGATTCTCTGAAGAAGATCTCAAAGAGCTTAAAAGTGAGATTGGGATGTAGGCTACGATCAATTTCATCAACTACAAAGACTTTTTCTTCCCGAGCCAGTTCCGTGATGGCCGGAATAATATCCATCAATCGCTGTGTACCATCTGATTCTTCGTTCATTTCAAAAAGCGCGTAGCGGTCTTCATTCTTTATCTTATGTCGGGTCATCAATTTCATAGCATCCAGGGAGCCATCCGCCAGCCGCACCAAGGAATAACGAATATTATCCAAAGAAGTGATGATAGCTCGTTCTCCTAGTTTGAGATCAGCCACAATTTTCCGCTTAATCGCTTCAGGGAGATTCACATCATGGGAGAAAAAGTCCACAGAACTCGTTTCCAAACCACTAATACCCGTCTTCAACTCAGCTAGGAACCATTGATAGACTTCTTTCATCTCCATATCGCTATCGATATTGACCTCCATCCCCATTAGCTTTGAATCGGGAAAGACAACAGTCAAGGCTTCTTCGAACCAACGATAGGAATCCGTGATAGGGTAAATCCCCTTAATGTTGAAAATATTTCGATGGTTGCTGGAGTTGAGAAATAGCTCATTAGGCAAGGTATCCTGAGCGATGTATTCCAGGCGCTTTAGTTCGTCCTTTTCTAGCGCCAATTTCCCGAAACTGATCTGCACTTCATCTAGAACAGTGGTACGTTCAAATACCTTGTAATCTCGCTCCTTATTGAAGGTAAAGAGCCACTCCTGAGAAATGATCTGGTTGTTAAAGATGAAGCCGTAGGCGTAGTTATGTCCTTTATAATGGAATTCTACCTCCAGTTGAGAGTCTCTTCCCGTGGCAGCACTATCTAGCTTAAACTTGGAATAGTCTATATATTGCTGATGTCGCCCACCCTTTACCACTAACTTCTTTAGGAAACTTACCGCCCTTACAATGTTGGATTTCCCACTGGCGTTGGCGCCGTAGATCAAAGCAGACTTCAGAATATCTACATCCCGACTCCGGCTTCCCTTCACCACATGCCCGCGTAACGCCCGGCTTTTTCCTGGCGTTAGCAGAATTTCTGTCTTCTCGTTAAAGGAAAGGAAATTTTCTATGGTCAGCCGAATTATCATCTATCGCAAAGTAATTTGTATCGATTTTGAGAAAAAATCTCATTTCAACCACAAATATATGATAATTACGGCAAGAAGTAAAGGATTACCCGGAATCTGAGCCCTCTAGCGCTCCAGCAGACGTCCTTGAATGACCTTCTGATAAATTTCATCGTGCAAACTTCGACTTATGGGCAGTTTCGTTTTACCGATGTAGAGATAATTTCCTTCTAAACGATCTACAGAAGCTGTAGCCACCAAGAAGGACCGATGAACGCGCATGAAGCGGTCGGCAGGTAGATTTTCTTCGAGTTGTTTCAATGGCAGTAGCGCCATATGACGCTTAGCAGGAGTGTGGATAAAAACGTAGTCCTTGGCCGATTCGGCATAGATGATTTCTGAAACTGGAATTTTTATGATTTGACCATCACTTTTAATAAAGATATGCTCTTCCACCTTTTTTGGGACATCAGCAGAAATGGGTTCCAGATTTTGTTGGACCTTTTGCACCGCTCGAGCAAAGCGCTCAAAAGAAATCGGCTTCACCAAGTAGTCGACAGCATTCAGATCAAAGCCATCAACGGCAAACTCTCTATAGGCCGTAGTAAAAATAACCTTTGGAGGCTGAGGCAGGGCTTTCATTAACTCAAGGCCTGTCATCTCCGGCATCTGTATATCAAGAAAGAGCAGATCCGGCTTTTCTCTTTGCAGAAAAGCCAAAGCATCAATGGCACTTTGGCAGGAGCCTGTCAACTCTAGGCCAGGCATTTTCCGAACATATTGTTCTAAGCCCTCCCTTGCTAAAGGCTCATCATCAACTATAAGACAACGGGTGATCATCTAATTCAATTTTTAGATCGATGGCAAATGCATTTTTATCCTGTTCAATCCTCAAGTAATGCTTATTAGGGTATAAAAGCCCTAACTGTCGCTTCAGATTAGCTAAACCAATACCGCCTTCCTTATTGTTGCTTTGTCCTTGTGAGTTTTCTACCTGGAAGGACAATTGATGCGCTTGCAGCCCCAGACCAATATTGATCCAATAATCGTTGTTGCTTTTACTATGCTTAAAGGCATTCTCAACAATCGGTAGCAGTAGCATCGGAGCAATGCGGTGGCCATTTAAATTCTCCTGTATATCTACCTGTACATTGGCCATTTGACCATGACGGGTTCTTTCTAATTCGATGTAGTTCTTCAAATTATCCACTTCTAGTTGCAGCGGCACACTTCTCTTTTGGGTTTGGTACAATTGGTGGCTAAGCACATCTGACAGCTGCAATAACATCGACCTACTCTTGGAACGATCTTTTTCCATCATCACGAAAATCGAATTCAGGGAATTAAACAGAAAATGCGGATTGACTTGCGACTTCAACAGATTGAGCTCTGCTTCCAGTTTTTGCTTTTCCAACTCCTTGGCATAACGCTCCTTTTGGTACCACTGCTGCAACAAATAAAGCGTCATGGAAAGCGCAACCAGAATCAGCGCCTCAGTACTAATCACCGCCAACCCTTCCCATGACTTAAAGAACATCGCTACCTCCATTGTCCCCTCCAAGCGGGAGGAAAACAGCCAATAATGCATACGGTAGGAAACTATGGTCACTAATAGAATTCCAGGAATCACTGCTAAAAGATATTGCGTATACCTCCCCTTAAGCAGGAGCTTAGGCACTAGATAAAATAGATTGAAGTATACGAAAGGAACATATTGCCAGCCAGTAACTACATTGGTTCGTAGATTATCTAAGTAGTTATTATGGAAGGCTAGATCTTTAGCTGCCCATAAAACCACATAAATGACCCAGAACAATACATGTAGACCGACCGTTCGTCCATGTAGTTTTTCCTGAAATTTACTCATATCAAATAGTTAGCGATCTTCAAATGATATCGATACCCCGGCAAAGATTGACCAATCCGAAGCTGGACGCCTTGCCACTCTATGCTCTCCATCATCTGAATAGGTATAACCAAAGACCTGTTCAAACTGAAGAGGGTTGCGGAAGGATATATAAAGTACCGTAAAATTACCAGAAATAGAAGTCAAGTAACTCGCATTCAAGTTGAGATTATGATAGTCCCTTGTCCGATCTGACAGGAATTCAGGATTATTCGGATTATAGTATGGGCGGCCACTAGCGAAGGTATAGGAAAGTCCTACCCTTGTGCGAGCATTGGTCCGATAATTTGCCACTAGATTAAGGGTATGTCTAGTGGTAAAGGTTGGAGTTGCAGCCGTCGGAAAATCTCGGTACAATCGCTCCGCATCCAGCAATGAATAGGATAACCAATAATCCAGTCCAGGTAACAGGGCTTTATCTCGCCAGAAGAAGTCTATGCCTTTAGCGTGCCCAAAGCCATTATTGTTGTAGTCCACTCCTTCTTCTCGTATCAGTTGATCGTAATCTTTCTGGTATAATTCTATACGAAAGGTCTGGTCATCTGTGATCCATTGGTAATTGAAAATATAATGAGCCGCCTGTTCAAAGTTCAATGAACTTCTTCCCCATAAGAACATAGGTTCGGGTTGTTGAAAAAACTGTCCATAGGCAAATGAGATCTGGCTTTTGGCACCGGTCTTATACGCCAGAGAAAGGCGTGGAGCCAGGTTTCCAGCTGCTAGTAACTGGCTATGCTCCCCTCTCACCCCTATCCTCGCCGCTAGCTTACGGTAGATCTTCCAGTCTAGTTCGCTGAATATAGCTGCATAGGAATCTGAAAGATTTGAACCCAACTCATTGAAATAGTAGTCCCCTTTCGATTCTACCCATTCCGCCCCTGTCTTCCAAAGCACTGGACCAAATTCTCTACTGAGCGTAAAGCGGGATTGCACAGCCCACTCCTTTGAACCAAAGGCACTTTCATCCAGCGTATTTCCATCATCATCGTAATTAAGGCCAACTACCGCTTTCAAAGACCAGTTTTCACCCAAAAATCCTTTATAGGCCATATTCCAAAAGACATTATCATTATTCCCACGAAAGGAAGAGTTGGTCTCTGGTGTAT
>CAJXPD010000003.1 GCA_913057785.1 uncultured Lewinella sp.
ACTTCCCCTCCCCTATCGTTCCATCTTGATCAATTGCCTCGATTTCGACGAAAGTACCGAGTCCTTCTACCTTATCGAGATGGAATTTCACATTATCAATGAAATAAATTTCTCTCATTTTATCCACTACTACCAGCTTATCCATGGCAGCTTCTAACACCTCTTTCAAGTTAGCTGTGGTTGGGGATTGATAAAGTAACACTTCTGATTTTTTGGGTCCGGCCTGATCTGAACGAGAGTAATGAATCAGTGCATTCTCAATATTCCCTTGTCGTAGTTTGAGTCGTCCATGGGCTACTTTGAAATAGGTATCTATTTGGTGATCTACTCCCACAAATCGGGCGACCTGGTTCTCCAACAAGCGACGAACCGTTTTGATCTGGGAGCTGCGGGCTTTGATTTCTACATTTACTGGCATTCAATATGGGTTTATAGCTTTCTAAATCGGGGCTTAAAAATAGGCTTTTTTGCCGCTGGTCAAAATTTCTATTGTTCAGATCCATGAACAAGCTATCCCTGAAAAAGAAAAAGCCCCAAGAGCAAACTCTTGAGGCTTCTGTATTCTTGGAAGACAATTACGAATTAATTATTGTCTTCGTCTTCTTTCAATTGTTCTCTCAAAGCAGAGAAGGCATCAAGATCACCAAGGGTGTTCTTCTCGATACTTGCTTGCTGCTTCTTAACGGCAGTACGTGTTTGCTGACGCTGCTCTTGTCTTTCTTTCTTCACGGTTTCATCAGCTTCACGACGGATGTCATCTAGGTAACGTAGGTGAGAAACAAGGATTCTCTTATCATCTCTGTTGAATTCAATCACCTTGACAGTCAATACTTCTTCTGGATCAGCTAGAGTACCGTCCTCTTTCTTCACGTGCTTGATTGGAGCAAATGCTTCCAAACCATATGGCAATTGAACAATCGCGCCACGGTCATCTCTACGCAACACAGTAGCTTCGTGGTAAGAACCTACAGGGAATACATTTTCGAAAGTATCCCATGGGTTTTCTTCCAATTGCTTGTGACCTAGAGAAAGTTTGCGGTTAGACTTATCAATGTCAAGGATCACGATGTCAATCTCTTCCCCAACTTTAGTGAATTCAGATGGGTGAGAGTAACGCTTAGTCCAAGACAAGTCAGAGATATGTACCATACCGCCAATTCCTTCTTTCAACTCCACAAATACACCGTACGGCGTAAGGTTTTTCACCTCTCCTTTGTGGTGGCTTTCTAGTGGGAATTGCTCTTCGATCGTATCCCATGGATCCGCAGCAAGCTGCTTGATACTTAGAGACATCTTGCGATCTTCGCGATCGATAGTAACCACTTTGGCCTCGTATTCTTGACCAAGCTTGAAGAATTCGCGAGCATTGATTGGCTGGTTGCTCCAAGTTACCTCAGAAACGTGTACCAAACCTTCAACACCAGGCTGGATCTCCAAGAATGCACCGTAATCTTCGATGTTAACCACTTTACCTTTCACCACAGAGCTTTCCTGGATTTCAGCGCTAAGCACCTCCCATGGATGTGGTTGCAACTGCTTCAGACCCAAAGAAATTCTCTTCTTGTTCTCATCGAAATCAAGTACAACAACATTGATCTTCTGATTCAACTGAAGGATTTCACTTGGGTGGCTGATACGACCCCAAGAGATATCAGTGATGTAAAGAAGACCATCAACACCACCAAGATCCAAGAATGCACCGAAGTCGGTAATGTTCTTAACCAAACCTTCAAGTACTTGTCCTTTTTCAAGGCTAGCGATGATCGCTTCACGCTGCTCTGCCAAATCGCTTTCGATCAAAGCTTTGTGCGATACAACGGCGTTTTTGATCACCTCGTTGATCTTCACTACTTTGAATTCCATACGCTTTCCTACGTATGAATCATAATCGATAATTGGCTTAATGTCAATTTGAGAACCAGGAAGGAATGTTTCTAGACCACCGCAGTCTGCAATCAAACCACCTTTGGTCTTACTAATGACCGTTCCTTCAATGATCGTTCCGTTCGTGTAAGAGTCTACGATGTTCTCCCATGCGCGTAGCAACTTGGCTTTACGACGAGAAAGCACCAATTGGCCTCTGATGTCTTCTTGCTGCTCTACATACACCTCCACAGAATCTCCAACTGCCAAATCAGGCATATCGCGGAATTCTGACATCGGCACCAATCCATCAGACTTGTAATTGATATCTAAAACGATATCTCCATCCTGAATGCTACTTACTTTACCGGAAACAATTTCGTTTTCCAATACAGAAGTCAAAGTAGCTTCGTACTGCTTAAGATAATCCGCTTTCTCTTGATCGCTGTAAGAAGAGCTTTGGCTCTTACTTAGCGTCCAGTCAAAGTCATCATGACCTTCACCAGTCAATCCAGGATAACTGTCAGCAGACATAGTGATTACCTGAGGTGCAGGTTTCTCTTCTTCAGCAGCTTCCTCCTCTTCAGCAGTTTCAGCAGCAGCTTCTTCAGCGGCTGGCTCCTCAGTTGTAGCAGTTTCTACAGCTTCGGCTACTTCCTCAGTGGCAGCTTCTACAGTCTCAGCCACCTCTTCAGTTGCTTCGGCCACTTCCTCAGTGGCAGCTTCTACAGCCTCTTCTACTTTTTCAGTTGCTTCCTCCACTACTTCTTCAGCAGCAGCCTCCACAGTTTCCGCTACTTCCTCAGCAGCTTCTGTCACTTCCTCAGTTGCTTCAGCTACAACTTCTTCAGCTGTTTCTGTTGCTTCTTCAGTTACTTCTGCCACTGTTTCCTCAGCAGCTTCTACCACTTCTTCAGCGGCTTTTTCAACCTGTTCTTCGGCTTCAGGTTGTACTTCGGGCGTCTCTTGATCTTGCCCTTCGTTTTCTAAATCTTTTTCATCTAGCATTGAAAGAATGCTTTTTGTGCTGGTTTCCCAACGGGTTAAGGAATATTTTTAGCCGCGCAAAGGTACGGCGAATTAGCGGTATTGCCAAACAAACCTTTAGAGAAAATAGAAGTTACTTTATTCTCTGCTAAGCGTCTATAAAGCAGAGGATTTCAAATGGATAGAGTATCTGATTATCAACTGAATAAGTGTTTTATCCAAATACGTTAGTTCTCCATACTAGTGAAAATTCTTATTTTTAGGCGTTACAGAACAGCTAGTCTACATTTCTTGTCTAATTGTAATAGATAAAAGCATTCTTAATACATAAGGTAATACCAACATGAGCGAAGAAAGACCTTGGTTAAAGAATTACCCAAATGGCGTTCCCGCCAATATCGATGCGGATTGTTACCCCAGTCTGGTATCAATGTTCGAAGAAACCTTCAAGAAGTATAGCCATTTACCTGCCTTTACTTGCCGTGGCAAAACGCTAACTTTTGGCCAGGTAGATACCTACTCCCGTCAATTTGGTGCTTACCTAAACTCCCGTGGCATCGAGCCAGGAGATCGGATTGCATTAATGATGCCCAACCTATTACAATATCCCATTGCACTGTTCGGTGCTCTAAGGGCAGGAATTATCGTGGTTAACACCAATCCGTTATATACGCCTAGAGAGATGTTGCACCAATTCAATGATGCAGGAGTGAAGGCGGTCGTCATCTCGGAGTTGTTTGCTTCCAACCTGGAAAAAATTCTCGGTGACACGCAGATCAAAACGGTGATTACTACTTCCGTTGGAGAATTATTGGGAGCAGTAAAAGGTGCAGTGGTAGATTTCGTGGTGCGTAAGGTAAAGCGGATGGTTCCGAAATTCGATATTGCCAATACGGTCAGTTTTTCGGAAGCCTTAAAGCAAGGCAAGAAATTCACCCTACCTCAACACCAAGGAGGGCCAGATGATGTGATCCTTCTGCAATATACGGGTGGCACAACAGGTGTGGCAAAAGGCGCCATGCTCACCAACCGAAACTTGGTTGCGAATATGCAGCAAAACCAAGCCTGGATGCAGCCATTTCTCAAGGAAACGGAAGAAGTAGCTTTATGTCCGCTTCCTATGTACCATATTTTCGCCTTTACTGTAAACTGCCTGGTACTTTTTAGTATCGGTACACATAATATACTGATCACTAACCCAAGAGATCTTGGCTCCTTGGTCGATACCTTTAAGAAGTATCCGATCACGCTAATGACGGGTGTAAATACCTTATTTAACGCTCTAGTTAACAACAAAGACTTTAAGGCACTAGATTTTAGTAACCTGAAGGTTAGTGTTGGGGGAGGGATGGCCGTCCAAAAGGCAGTAGCAGAGGAATGGCAGCGCGTAACGGGTTGCTTCCTTTCAGAAGGGTATGGAATGACTGAAGCTTCTCCAGTTGTCACGACCAATCCATTGGACGGCACGGGTCGATTGGGAACAATTGGTGTACCTATCCCCTCCACAGAGGTACGAATCGTCGATGATGCAGGAGCGGTACAAGGCCCAGGTGGAGTTGGAGAAATTCAGGTAAAAGGCCCTCAGGTGATGAAGGGGTATTACAATCGCCCTGAGGCTACGGCAGAAACCATTAAAGAGGGTTGGTTGTGCACCGGAGATATCGGGACAATGTCCGAAGACGGTTTTTTCCGAATTGTAGACCGTAAGAAAGATATGATTCTGGTTTCTGGATTTAACGTCTTCCCCAATGAGGTAGAAGATGTAATAGCGGGGCATCCCAAGGTAATGGAAGTGGCCGCTATCGGGGTTCCACATGAGAAGTCTGGGGAAGTGGTGAAGGTTTTTGTAGTGAAGAAAGAAAAATCCTTGAACGAAGGGGAACTGATAGAATTCTGTCGCGAGAATATGACAGGGTATAAGGTTCCTAAGGTAGTGGAATTCCGAAAAGATCTGCCGAAAACCAATGTAGGTAAGATCCTGAGAAAGGAATTGAGAAAGGAAGAAGAAGCTAAATCAGCGCAATAAGCTAATAGCATTCCTGATACTCCTCGAAATAGTCAAAAAGTATCCCGGATATAAGCAAATGCTTAGACCCGGGATACTTTTTTTATAGTATTTAATCCCTCCATTTAAATCAAAGCTCCACCTAAATACACCAAACAAAAATTCAAGCACAACTCTCCGATCAATACGCCAGCCAACATATAGGGCAAAGGCATTTTGACTAAACCAGCGACATAACAGATCAAGTCTGTTGGTATCAGCGGGAACATGGACCAGAACGTGATCACCATGGTCGACCTTTTGCTTTGTAGGCGCTCACTGAGCTGATGTACTTTTTCTGGGTATTTGTGCACTATCTTATGACTGAAATTCAATTTTCCCGAATGATAGTAGACCAAATAGGCTGAAAGTAGCACTCCTATCATAGAAACAAACAATACAAAGGCGGGAGAATGGGGAAAAAGGAACACTCCTCCTAAAACGAAGGGGGTACTTGGTAGCAGAAAAACGCCTCTCAGAATCGTGATCAAAATATAAGCCAGCCAGATATTGAGACTACACCATTCGATCCAATATTTTATCGATGCAGTGCTGTACATAGAAGGATAGATGAAGTAGGTCCCGATCAAAATAGCGATCATACTTCCCCAGATTAGATAGATGGTCTTTTTCATAGAATTTGTAGATGCGATTTAGTTTCGCCAACAAACCTATGGACCAATTTTTCTACTCCTAAATATATGTGACTAGTAGCGTCCTCCTCGGCTTATAAGATGTTTGTCATTCTAGCAAGTAACTTCATCCCACTTACAGCTACTTTGGTCACTGAACAGGTGCCGTTCAACAACTTCTTTGCATGAAGGCTAATATATCCCTAATATTGAGGGATGAAAAGGCTTAGAAAGTTGCTACGATTCCTGCTCATTCCTGGGTTGGCCCTGCTGTTTCTTAGTAGCGGACTAAGTATTCTATCTATTGGGGTAGAACTAACTGGGGTGTTGTTGGCAGGCTTAGCTTTCTGTACGATCAGTTATAAGCCTTTACGCTGGCTCACAAAGCGAACGCCTTTAATAAGATTTGTTCCCTATTGGCTCAAAAATGAATGGAAGGTTCTATCGGTTCTATTGGTAGCCATTTTCTTTATCGGGATTCTAGAAAGTGCTGAAAAAATTCCTGCCCTAAGTTTCATATTCGCTGAATTGCTTGGTTTCATAGTACTGTTCCGTTTTTTCCACTATTACCTCAGGAAAAAGGGGCTACCAGCCGATGGCAAGTCCATCCTATACAATTATTCTTTTTGGTACCTCAGTATCAGCGTAGCGCTAACACTACTAATTTTAATTGCCGATGACATGGAAGACCAAGCCATGGCTTTGGCATTATGTTATTTCTTAGTGCTGATTGTACTAGCCATAGGATGGGTAATTCGTCAATTCCAAGAACTCGTCAAACTTAAAAGTGAAAAATCCAGAACGGAACTTCTTCATTTAAAGAGTCAGGTCAATCCGCACTTCTTCTTTAACATGTTGAATAACCTATACGGCTGGGTTGGGAAAGACCCCAAAACGGCACAGGGCCTCATCTTAAAGCTTTCAGACATGATGCGCTACAGCATCTATGAAGGTCAAGCTGATTATGTAAAACTAGAGCAGGAGGTAGCCTATTTAAAGAACTATATCAGTCTTCACAAAATGCGTTATCACAAAACCATCGACGTCCGCTTCCGTTCGGATTTCGAAGGGGAAAGATATAGGGTCATGCCATTGTTATTCATTATTCTGGTGGAAAACGCCTTTAAACACGGTGTGGAGAACTTACGAGAAAATGCCTTTATTGATATTGATCTCTCGACGAAAGGTGATACGATACACTTTTCCGTAGAAAATAACTTCGACGATCTAGAGCTCCCCGGTGGTGCTGGAATTGGTCTTCAAAATCTCAAGAGAAGGCTTGAGTTAGCCTATCCTAAAGCGCACCAGCTTTCCCTAAACACGCAGGGGAATATTTACAAAGCCAAACTAAGCCTAACAACCACATGACCCGATATCTCATCATAGACGACGAATTCATGGCTCATGAAATCATTAAAGGCTACTGCGACATGTTGCCGAGCCTACAATTGATAAAGAATTGCTATGATGCTTTGGAGGCCTTTGAATATTTGAAAACTAATTCGGTTGATCTAATCTTCCTGGACCTCAATATGCCGAAACTGAAAGGATTTGAATTCTTGCGCGTTTTGGCCAAACCGCCGAAAGTGATTGTTACCACCGCTTATGCAGAATATGCGCTGGAAGGCTACGAATTAGATATTGTAGACTACCTGTTAAAGCCCTTCAGTTTTGAGCGTTTTCTGAAAGCAGTGAATAAAGCCATTGAAACCCCATCCACTAAGTCGGAGAGCATTCAGACAAGTACCCCAAGTGCTCCTCCACCTGAGCAACGGATCTTCTTACAAAGCAATAAAAAGCATACCCAAGTGATCGTCAACCAAATCCGTTATATCGAAGCGGCAGGCAATTACTGTAAGATCTTTGTATCAGGAGAAATGATCATGACTCGCAGCAAAATATCCGATCTGCTAAGTCAGCTCCCTAGTGCTGACTTCCTACAAGTACACAAATCCTTCGCTGTTGCGGTGAAACACATTCAAACCATCGAAGGAAATAGAATCTTCATCGGCGAGCACACCATTCCAATTGGTAAGTATTATAAGGCAAATGTCAATAAGTTACTTCGCCCCTGAGGCAGCAGCACTAGATTGAGTCCAGCAATCTACTACCGTTTTCAATATGACAAAAACCGCCTCGCGACCTTCTTTGGTTACAACACTTTCCTCCTCTTCATCCTCAACCAAGGCATCCTCGATGAAAGCTAGCAGGTCTTCCTGTGGATACTGATCAAAAAACACGTCTAATTTATCTCGAAAACTTCTCTTCTTCTGGGCTTGCAGGATCTCCCAGTTCTTTTCTTCCGTGGCAGTAAAGGCATCTGCGGAAGTACTAGGCTGTGATTCTGCATTGGCAGTCTTAATCGCTTGCCAGATAACGAGAATGAGATATAGCATGTACTCTTTCTCCCCTTGTGTAAATATCTTCAGTTCTTCATTGAAGAGGTAGGCCAATATCACAGGTTGCTCTTCCCGAAGCTGTTCTACTGCGTCTTCATAAGCGCCAGCAGAATCCTCCAGGGAAAGAGCAACCGCATCAATGATTTTTTCCGACACAAATTCCATACACGAGCTTTACTTATTTTGAGGAAGCAAAGCTCGTGATTTTCACGATAAAAAAGTAATCTCCCTCTTTAGGAGTTTGGTGGAGGAGACTGCCATAGTATGTTCATGACCTTCCATTCGCCATCCAATTTAACCATATGCATATAGTCAACCCCCCAAACCGCTGTCACCTTTGCAGTAGCAGTTTTATCCAAAACCTCAAAAACAGTCACTTCTTTAACGGAGTTTTCATTTGCTCTTGAACCATCTTTGTTCCATCTCTTGGTCAATTTAATGAGCTGTTCATAAGTCATGTCGGATGCCCCTGAATAACTGTCATTTTTCTTATTGAACCAGTACCCTCGTTTTCTCAGTTCCGGATGAATACTCCTCTCTATAAAAGTAGTATCCGCCTTGTACAAGCCATCGAGATAATCCATAGCGGCGGCATGTACCGCCTTCTCATCTTTTGTCATGGTTTCGCTGGCGAGACTTGCCTTAGCTACCGTGTAGGAACCATCTGCCGGTGCGCAGCCCCAAAAAAGGCTTAAACATAGTAGATACAGGATCGGGCTAAATTTCTTCATGTCGAGTAATTTATTTAGTGAAATGAAAATGATTATGGAACAGAGAGAGGTAAAAAACGAAAAACGGCGACTGCGAATGGCATGAATCAGATGTCTCCACAGATCGATACTTTCCAGGAAAGTAAGCCTTCCCATTAGATGATGAACGCAGACGCTAAAATGGTGTATAAAGGAGTAATTGAACCCTAATTTAGTAATATGAGGCCACTTTTCTCGCTATTCATCTTCCTATTTTGTGCCCATGGACTAACGGCTCAGTTGATCAAACAGAAGGTAGAGCCCAAGCAGGGGCTTTTACAACTGGCTCCTAATATCAGCGTTCCTTACGAAGACGCAGGTTATACCCTGGTGCTTCCAAAAAGTGAAACCGCAAAAGGCCTCATCGTTTTCTTCAATTCTGATCGAGATACGATCAATAAGATCTTCCATCATGCCATACCATTGGGCATAGCTGTAGCTTACGTGACCACTGGTAATCGATTCGAATTTTTCTTTGAAGAAGAACGCATGCAACAAATAGAGTCCTACTTGCAGGAAATCATATCCCAGTATAAAATCCCGAAAGGAAACCTGCTTTTTTGCGGAATGTCGTTAGCGGGTACAAGGGCTTTGAAACAAGCCATTTTTGCCAAGCAGGATCAGCGTAATTCTCGGCTTGTTCCACGTGCCATCGCCGCTTGTGATTCACCGATCGACTTTGTGCGCTTCTGGCAATCCTTGGAAAGAGCCAAACGACTTAACATCAGTCCCATTGCGGTAAACGAAGCAACTTGGGTCACCGCCTACCTAGAAAAGAACCTAAATGGAACACCAAAAAACCAAGAAAGCAGCTACATCAATTATTCTCCTTATAGCTTTTCCAATCTTGAAACAGGAAATGAGCGTTGGTTAAAGGATATCGCGGTGCGGGCCTACACAGAACCCGATGTACAGTGGTGGATGGACAATCGAGGAAAAAGCTATTATGGCATGAATGCCCTGGATGCTGCGGCCCTGGTCAATACGCTGCAATTATCAGGAAATAAAGAAGCGCAATTAATGCTAACTGAAGATCGAGGATATCGACCGGATGGCAGCAGACACCCGCATTCCTGGAGTATTGTAGACGAAAAGGAGTTAGTAGAATGGTTTAATCAATTATTAGAATAGCTCACCGCCGCCAAGCCCTTCTCATCACACATTGGCGCATCTAGAATCATGCGAGCGCCCAATGTCTCAATTGCTTGGGATGGATCCCATTGCAGCACCATCCAATCGTCATAACGCACCACCTGGCCGCTCAGCCGCACCGCCTGGCCAACCACGGGAAGCACCTCTTGGTTGACTACTTGTCCGTCGCTTCCTTTTACAATCAAATAAGCGGTACTACCGTCGGCTAATTTGGTTTTTAAAACAGGCGGAATACCGCCAGCAATACAAAGAGAAGCACAAGATCTATGCACCTTACCTTCTCCTGGTTTCATCACGCCAAAATAGCATTTGGGGTCAGCTATTTCCCCCGTGAAGGTATAGCCTGGAAGTCGCTCAATGGTTCTCCTGACAGGCTGGGCTTGCTCTACTTGCAAAACAGAAGAAGGACCTTTTGTCAGTTCCAATAGCGTTTTCCCATCATGATAAATCAAGGTTCCTTCCAAGGTCAACATCTTACCCTCAAGCGGCATCTTTCTTTCTGCTGCTGCCGAATCCAAGGACGCTTCTGCTCCGTGCTTTCCAAACCCAATGAGTAGAATGCTTTGTATTACCGCCTGGCCAGACAAATCATTCCCCTGTACGACTTGTAATAGTGGAACTGGGTTTGTAGTTAAGACCCCACTCACCACGGTAGGTTTCCCGAGTTCAAAGGTGGCTGTATTAAATTCTTTCTGTCCTTTTACGATCATAAAGGCCGCAACAATAGACAGTACTCCTACTCCTATCAGAAAGAGTCTAATCTTGCGCCAATGTCCATTCGGCATTTTCGGCAAATATCCAATGTAAAAACCCTGATCAGACATATCAGTCATTTTATTTGAACGCCGAGGCGAGATAGCCAACCTATCTTATTGTACTTGGGCACTTAAACCTAGAATACCTCGGGCGCGTAATGCATTCTAATTGATTATTCTCGACATAGCCCCTACCCGATTACGGCGGGTGGTCGCTTAGTGCCTTCCGCATGCGGCTCGGGATTGACATAAACGGTGTCCTCATTCACTCGTACGTCATAGGTTTTAACCTTTTCGGTAAAAGGTGGGGGAGATTGGCCGTTTTCTGGCAAGTATTGATAGCCATGCCAGGGACAAGTGATGCACCCATCCACGATCTTGCCTTCTCCTAGAGGTCCGTTCTGATGTTTACATACATTGTGGATAGCAGAGAGTTTTCCGTCGTATTTAAAGATCGCAATGTTCTCTCCTTCTAGGATCACCACCTTAGCTCGGTTCTCGGCTATATCTTGAACCTTGCATACAGGTACAAACCCATCTGTAGCGTCACTAAGCGCTTTACTTTCACCAGTATTCGTTTTTAAGCCTGCCGTCACATGTAAGCCGATTACCACAAGCATCCCAACTCCTAGTAAACTTGCCCCAAGGGGTACTCCTTCTTGTTGCAAGACGCCAAGGGCCACATGAAGTACAATTAAGGCATAGGCTACATAGACCATCATATGCAATGCCTTCCAAATTCTTGGGCTTAAATTTTCTAGCCAAAAGTCATGACTAGTGGCAGCCATGAGGAACAGGATTAGCAAGGCAAAAAAACCAAAGATCTGGAAAGGGAATTGCGAAATCGAATCGTAGTTGGAGTTGGAAGTAAACAAGGCTTCTAATGGACTCACATCGCCCAAAGCATGAAATTGAATCAAACTCACAATCGCATGAATCAAAGCGATCAAGAACATGCTAACCCCTAGATGTCTGCGATTATAGAGCAATGGCAAGAAGAGGGAATTCAAACGACACAAAGGTCCAATCACCAATATCACATGCAACAAGAGAAATGCTAGAGTAGCTGTTGATCGAATGATCAATGATTCTGGACTCGTACTGGGGTGTAACCAAAGGTGGAAACCTGCAAAAAGGATAAAATATAGCGCTACAAAACCCAGCAAAGCCAGATCATATCGCTTCTTTTGCCGATTCCACAATACCGGTGAATATTCAACACTCATAATTCTTAAACATTATGATTATAAGTGTGGGATGGAACAATCTTTGCTGATTAAGCCCATCCTTACACTATTGCATATTTAAAGCTGTTGTAGCTATTTTCTCTTTTTTTATGGGATCGTATTGGAGTAGATATTGCTTACCCTGCGCCAATGTCAGACTATCCAGTATAAAGCGTTGTCTCCCCTTCGCCTCAACTTTTCCCAATAGTCGATAGGCATCAATTTTACCATCCTCTTTTGGTCCAATATAAAAGGTGGCTAAGGGGTGCTGGGAAGTTTCTTTATAGTCAATCTCCAAATAATGGTTATCCAAATCATCCTTGCTTAGCCAAGCATCGAGATTGGCCGTTGTAGCTACTTCCT
The DNA here is from genome assembly GCA_913057785.1 of uncultured Lewinella sp. Taxonomy (GTDB): domain Bacteria; phylum Bacteroidota; class Bacteroidia; order Chitinophagales; family Saprospiraceae; genus DT-111. Next base: position 12,171 of record CAJXPD010000003.1, read on the forward strand.
TCACAACCTGAGTAGACGGCTGGTTAAGGGCAGTGCCTTTGATCTCAGTTTCCCCAGGACGAGCTAATAGCGCAATGATATAAGCTGCTGGAAGTAAAACGCCAATCAATAACCACATCAACCGATGACGTTTTCGGAATCGTACAATCATCTTATTTCGACTTTTTCATCCATTTAAGAAGAAGGACTGGCCATAGTGCGATTGAGCCCGGGAAAATCAGGGCTTTGAACACCCAGGAGGTGCCTTTGACTTTTTCGTCCAACCTACCTGCTCCAACTGTAATGAATACAATGGCAAAGGCAAACCCCAACAGCAAGTAGATTAGGAATACATTAGAGAAGACGAGGGCAAAGGTTTTCATACATGGCTTTAGTTAGCATACGGAAACAACTAAAAATAGTTCTTTTTCACTATCTATTATAGAGTTGGAAGCATTTGGGCTCATAATACATCACTTCAGCTCAAAGAATGTCTTTGAATACTCATTTCAGCTACCAACTCCATAGGGAAAGTGATAAATTACCCGCAGATTAACGCATTGCCAATAAGCCCTATGCTGATCTCCTTTATCATTTTATATCTCCTGGGTACCATAGCCATTGGTTGGTGGGCTTCTAGGAGAGTAAAGACGGCCAAGGATTTTGCCCTCGCGGGCCGGAATCTACCGTTGCTGGTAGCAGCCTCGGCCTTGTTCGCCACCTGGTTTGGTTCCGAAACCATCATGGGCGCTTCCTCAGAGTTTATCGAACACGGCGTCATAGGTATTATTGAAGATCCCTTTGGAGCTGCACTTTGTCTTATCCTGGTAGGAGCCTTCTTTGCTCGTCCATTGTATCGGCTAAACATCATCACCTTCAACGACTTCTTCCGCATTCGCTTCAATCGGCGTACCGAGTTGATTTCCGCTATTTTCATGGTTCCTTCATACTTTGGCTGGATCGCGGCACAGCTAGTAGCCATGGCCATTATTCTCAACACGATAGCCAATGTTCCACTTTTCTGGGGCATTATGATTTGCACGCTTGTTGTTGTGGCTTATACTTATATCGGTGGCATGTGGGCCGTCTCCGTTACCGATTTCGTACAAACCATCATGATCCTCCTAGGGCTAGTCATTCTTGCGGCCCAGCTATTCGCTAAGGTGGGCAGTATTGATCGACTAGTAGAAGGAGCTCCTGAAGGTTTTTTCCGATTCACCCCTCAGGCTGACTTACACCATATTGCCCATTATGTGGCAGCTTGGATTACCATCGGGCTAGGCTCTATACCCCAGCAGGATATCTTCCAAAGGGTCATGGCCGCCAAATCCGCCGACACCGCCGTTAGAGCCTCCTATCTTGGTGGCGCTGGATACTTAATCATCGGCTTAATCCCGCTCTTCATTGGTTTATGTGGGAAAGTTCTTTATCCGGAGCTCAATAGTGGGGACCCACAAATGATACTTCCGCAAATGGTACTACAACACAGCAGCCTTTTCCTACAGATTCTCTTCTTCGGGGCCTTACTTTCTGCTATTCTAAGTACCACCTCAGGGGCTATCTTAGCCCCAGCCACGGTAATTGGTGAAAATCTCATCCGCCCCTACCTCAAGGATATCACAGATAAAAAACTACTGCAGATCATGCGCTGGTCCGTAGTTGGAGTAGCTATTTGTTCAGCCATAATGGCAAATTGGAACAGTAATATCTTTGACTTAGTCAGCCAATCTTCCGCCTTGAGTCTAGTTTCTTTGTTCATCCCACTCACAGCCGGTCTCTATTGGAAAAAGGCCTCCTGTACTGGAGCTCTGGTAGCGATACTAGCTGGTATGGGGGTCTGGTTGGCCTGTGAAATAATGGGGACTGCTATCCCTAGTCTGATCTATGGCGGCCTAGCCAGCTGGGTGGGCATGTTGCTTGGTACCTGGCTTTGGCCAGATGATAGTTATACGGACTTTACGTCTAGCCTAAAGGCGAGTTCGACTAATTAGGACTGCCGGTTTTTCATTTTTTTTAACTTTGGAAGGTTCAATTCACTCCTTCATGTACGAATTTTTCGAAGATCTTAAGGATAGTATATTCGGTAATGAAAGACAAGCTGACCTTTCGCGATTTGCTGATCGCATGGGGATGGCTTATCAGAAAAAACGCGGGATAAAGGATCTTGAGTTTGAACTGATGGACTTGAAGATCTTTAAGGGTAGCAAACGAAAGACGATACGACATTTTTGCACGCAAAAGCTGCCCAATATTGAAGGAAGTGTTCAACTGTTCGATTATCAGTACTACCCAGACAGTGGCAAACGGCAAACCACGATTCTCATCTTTGAATCCTCTGCCTACGATTTTCCAACCTTCCTATTGCGCCCCAAAGGCACCTTCGAGAAACTAGGGACCTTGCTCAGCAGCGGCAAGCCGGAGTTTAGACACACTCCAGCATTCAACAAGGAATTCGTCTTGAATAGTTCAGCCAAGGACTTGGTTAAACCCTTCTTTCAGAAAGATGTACTAGATCTTTTGCTAACGCTTAACCATCTCACCTTGGAGGGCAAGGGTCGATATTTGATGATCTACGAAAAAAGCAAACTGCAACCCATTGATAAATTACTTCCCTTCTACGAGGATGCCCTAGAATTAGCAGAGTATATGCATCGCGATCCTCCCAGCGAATTTGTCTAAGCTATCTTTCTCTCAGAATCTCTACGCCTAGCTTCCGTTCTCCCCTTCGAATGGCATTGACTAATAGATCTGCCTGTCGAGTTGGTTCTGGAATGCGATACTCACGGGCACAGTGTAAAGCGATTTCCACACTTTGCTCCATACTCATACCATGTCCCGGAGAGATCCAGACCTGTTTGACATTCGCTCGAGTTCTCACGACATGTCCTATTGTCTCCCCTTGATCTAACAAGGGACTAGTACTTCCCTTTTCGACTTCCAGTTCCTCATACTCACCCAGTAGATGAGTCTTTCCGCAACCCAAAGTGGGACAGTCTGTCAAAATACCAAAATGAGTAGCTACCCCCACCCTTCTCGGATGAGCAATCCCATGCCCATCCATCATCATCACATCCGGCTGCTCGGGCAGCTTATTCCAGGCTTGCATAATGGCAGGAATTTCTCGAAAAGATAGTAGGCCGGGGATGTAGGGAAATTGCATTCGATCTTGTATGGAACAGCACAACAAAACCTCCATACTTTCGTAATCCAATATGACGATACCTGCATAGATAATGTCGGAAGATTGATCATAGGCGATATCTGCACCTCCGATGGTGCGGATCGAACGCTTTAAAGGAGTGAGACGAGTTAAACTTTGTAACTCCTTTTGTCGTTCAATGGCTGCTTCAGGGCTGAGTTTCCAATCTTCCATGCAATGTTTTTGTTCTTGAATTGTTTCCTCTATGGTAAAAGGTAATATATAAGATTAGTTCCCCATTTCTGGAAATCTTGTGCTGGATTAACGAACTTTACTTATCCAAATTATTGAAGATCCCATGAAGCTCCTTAGACTGTTATTCTTACTCCTTTTGCTAGGAACAACCTCCGCCTATCCTCCCGTGGAAGCCGTTGCAGGGAAGAAGGAAGCCTACAAGCACTACTACAAAGGAGCTTTCTTCTATGGAGAGGAACGATTCCAATCAGCCCTAGGGCATTTTAAGCAAGCCTACAATGCCGTTCCTGAGGAATTCAACTTTGCCCTTTCGCTCGGACTCTGCCTAAGTCGTGTTGGGAAGGCCAAAGAAGGGCTATCGATTATTTCCAAAGGGGAAAAGACCTTTAGTGAGCGAGATCCAGAATTTGCCAAAAAGCGCGCCTTAAAATTCTTCATCGAAGGAATGATCTACCTCTATGGTGAGCAGTACCACAAAGCCATTCCCTTAATCAAAACCAGTATCAAACTACAAGAAGAGATCAAGAAAAATAGCACCTTAAGCATCTTCCATAATGCGCTCGGCTATGCCCAACTCATGGATCAAGGTAAAAATGCTCACCGAAAAAACAACATGGCACCACACCTGCACGTTCACCAACGCGATATGCTAAAAAGTAGAGATAATTTTGCCCAAGCGCTCCTATTTGACGGCTATAACCAGGAGGCTAAACGGAATTATAAGATACTATCGGATTCGCTAGAGTTGGAGCAAGATGTAAGGATGGGTTCGCTGAGTGAAGAAGATTTTGATTCCATCGAGATTCACCCCACCTATGGCAATCTACCTTATAATGCCAGCAAGCTGAAGAAATTTACAGAATACGATGAAATTGTTTTTCTGCTAGACATCTCGGGATCAATGGTCATGGAAAAAGTAACCTGCAAAGATCAAACGCGCTTTCAGGTTATGAAAGAGACGGCGCTCTATATGCTGGAGCAGATGCACCCCGATGTGAAGGTGGGTATCGGTACCATTGGAGGGGATTGCGGAACGATACCCAGGTTATGGATTCCCGTCGGGAGTAGATCGCGTAAGGATCTTAAGTACGACCTGGAGTTTTTGGTACCGGACGGCACGACTCCCTTACTTAACATCCTGCAAGAAACACCTAGTCTGTTTTCCAAAAGTAGTGGAAAGAACCGTTCCATCTTTTTCATCAGTGATGGAGCCAATATCTGCCGGGCAGGTGGAGTGGATATTTGCGAGTGGTCGGAGGGACTTATAAGAAAAAACATCACCTTGAACGTTTTGACTTTTCTATATGCCAGTCTAGCCAACACCAATGCTTTTGCAGAGTATACTTGCCTGGCTGAAAATACGGATGGTGAAATCCTATACATGGACATTAATCGCTGTAAGCTTAAGCCTTTTAATTTTAATTTGGTACATAGTTGCAGACCAGAAATCCCAGAATTCAAGCGGGTAGAATGCTGGGGCCCAGCCGTAAAGAACTTATGGGGGATATTCCTAGAATAGAGAAATGTCAGGGCCAACGGATTGAATTCCGAACTAGATCTACTATGCTTTGTGAAATTCGTAAATGGCGTTCAACTTTTCATTGGAAAAAACGTTTTTAAAAGCCTAACTTTGCACCTTTAAATGAAAGCGTTCCGGCAACGGGAACCCATTACACTACACCTTTTTCCCTAAGCTATTTTTGACTACTTACTTGCCTTCGTAGGCTTCCAGCGAAGTGGTCTATGGCTTTTGGATAAGGTGTAACAGTAAAGTTTATTTTTCGTCATTCATCCAAACAAACAATGGCGCTGATTTCCAAAGGACTCGGCGCGATTAAAGACAGGCTTCATGAGCGACTTTATCAAGCATGAGTGCGGCATCGCCCTAGTAAGACTACTTAAGCCATTAAGTTTTTACCAAGAAAAATATGGCTCAGCTCTCTACGGACTAGAGAAGCTTCGATTACTCATGCAAAAGCAACGCAATAGAGGGCAAGATGGTGCGGGTATTGCTACGATCAAACTGCAAGCTGCTCCAGGGCATAAGTACATCAGCCGAAAACGTAGTAATGCAACCAACTACCTGGATGACCTTTTTGGTTCTGTCTATGCCAAACATTTCGAAGATCTGACGGATGAACAGCGCCAGGATGCTGATTGGCTCAAAGCCAATAAACCCTATGTGGGCGAGTTGCTCCTAGGGCATCTTCGCTACGGTACGCACGGCGATAATACTATTGAAACCTGTCATCCCTTCCTCCGCCAAAATAACTGGGTGAACCGTAACTTAATTTTGGCTGGCAATTTCAACTTAACCAATGTAGACGAGCTCTTCGCTGAACTGGTAGAGTTGGGGCAATATCCCAAGGAAGTATCAGACACCGTGACGGTTTTGGAAAAGATCGGTCATTTCTTGGATGATGAGGTGCAGCGACTCCATACCTGGTTCAAACCGGATGGACACAGCAATATTGAGATCAACGAGCTCATCTTCGAAAACCTGGACGTACACCGCTTGTTACGTAGGGCCAGTCGTAAATTTGATGGTGGATATGTAATGGCTGGCTTAATTGGGCACGGAGATTCCTTTGTGATCCGTGACCCTGAAGGTATCCGTCCCGCATTCGCTTATCAGGATGATGAAGTGGTCGTCGTTGCTTCGGAGCGGCCTGCCATCCAAACGGCCTTCGATGTACACGTTTCAAAAGTCCATGAAATAGAGCCAGGAAATGCACTGGTGGTCAAGTACAATGGTAAAATCATCAATAAGCCTTTCATAGAGAAGCGCAAACGTGCTGCTTGTTCTTTTGAACGCATTTACTTCTCAAGAGGAACCGATCGAGATATCTACCTAGAGCGTAAAAAACTAGGAGAACTCTTGACCAAAGATGTATTGGACGCTGTTGATCACAACTACGATCGGACTGTATTCTCTTTCGTACCCAACACCGCAGAAACTGCCTTCTTTGGATTAATGGAAGGCATTGAGAAGGCCCTGAATTGTCATAAGAAGGAGAAAATTCTTGCGCAAGGGAAGGATCTCAAGCAAAAGAAACTTGAAAAGATTCTTGCCAAAAAAGCGCGGGTCGAAAAGATAGTAGTGAAGGATGCCAAACAGCGAACTTTCATTGCGGATACGACATCCAGAGGCCAAATGGTATCCCACGTTTACGACGTAACCTATGGGATTGTAGAAAACGAAAAGGATACCTTGGTGTTGCTAGATGATTCCATCGTTAGGGGAACCACCCTTCGTGATAGCATATTACAGATCGTATCAAGACTTCGTCCTAAAAAGATTGTGATTGTTTCGTCTGCTCCTCAGATTCGCTATCCGGATTGCTACGGTATTGATATGTCCAAAATGAATAATTTTGTGGCATTCCGTGCCTTGGTAGCTCTCCTGAAAGACAATAACAAGGAACACCTACTGGATGAAACTTACGAACGTTGCAAGGCCCAGGAGGATCTCCCTAAAGAGGAGATAAAGAATGAAGTAAAAGCACTATACGACCAGTTTACCTACGAGGAAGTATCTAAGAAGATTGCAGAAATTGTAAAACCTAAGGGCATCAAACCTAAGGTTGAAATCATCTACCAGACTGTTGAAAACCTCCGTAAGGCCTGTCCAAAAAATAATGGGGATTGGTATTTTTCTGGTGAATATCCAACCCCTGGTGGTAATAAAGTAGTAAATAAGGCTTTCATGAATTACATGGAAGGAAAAAACGTAAGGGCCTACTAGCGATTGTTGGCCCTTTAAGATAGGCCGCATTATCGTCTTGATGCACACAAGGCTTATCTCGTGCTAGATTGTAAACTTTCGTTCAAACACCCTGGTATTGCCTAGATGGTCCCATAATTCTAGGCGAAACTGATGCTCCCCAGCCGGTAGCGTATCATCAAAGCGATGTATCAAACGATCATGCTTTAGGTCGTATTCCATCAATACCCACTTGCCGTCTATCGTGCCGCGGAATTGCAAACCTTTCGCTAATCCAGAGGTTCCAATATCGTCCTTGATAATAAAGCTAAACTGACTATAGCCTCGCATATTAGATTTAAACCGTCTGATAGCAATTGTCGGGGCTATGGTATCGACCATAATGCAGAAGTCTCCTAATTGGCGGATCTTTGTTTTCAATTTGCCATCCTCCCACTCACCACCAAGATTCACAATCTTATTTCCCTGCGTACAATTAGCAATAAATGCTTTGTCTCGGAGTTCATCAGGAAGCCTAGTAGGTCTAATCGAAAGGTCAAAATACTTGTGGATGGGGGTCCGATAATCATGTAGATGATGCACATTAGAAAAGATCTCCTTACCTGGATCTTCCACGGATTCGTACCAGAGGTAGAGGTTTTCATACAGCGCTCCTTCTGGCATATGAAGGTAGAGTGATCCACTATCTATGATGTTCTCTTGATCATATGGTAGGATATAATTGTACGGTTTCGCTGTGGCTTCCACTGGGTTTTTCTTTTGTTTAACCCAGAATCTAAGTTTCGTGATATTCCCTTTAACGTCGCTCGCTTCCATTACCACTTCTTGAGCCTGCTCGCTGTCCACCCAAATCACTCCATCATTTTCCCGTTTTTTGTAAATCGTCAAATCATTCCCGGGCAAAGTGTACGTTCGATTAAAATAGCTCTTAGCCGTCACCACTTCTTCATAATCCAAATGGGCATTTAGATAGCGCCTTTCATCAAAGGAAAAGGTCTCCATGGTATAGTTATATACTAAGGAATCTTCCACAAACATATCTACCGCATACACGCCATTCCAATTGCTAACGCCATTCATATGGTCATACACCTTTAGACCTAAGCCTACACTGGGTTGATCAACATACACCGTGTCCCCCCTCAATCCCATCCAATCTCCCTTCGGATATAAACTATAGGTCTTTGCTCTCTGCGTTTCTCGTTGGTTATTGAGCTCGTATACTCGAATTTGATGCATGCGAGGTCTGCGAGTATCGGGTACATCTAAACCAAATAAGAGTGGATTGATTGGTTTCTCTGTCTTGCTATCCCGGATTTCAAAATGCAAGTGTGGCCCAAAAGAATAGCCAGTCGTTCCCATTTCTCCAATCTGTTCTCCTTTTGTTATTGGAAATTGGCTGGGGTCTGGATACAGGTCCAAGCTAAATTGCTGCTTCTGATACTGCGTACTCTTCACAAAATCGGCGATCTCTGATTTAAACTTATGCATGTGCGCATAAACGGAGGTATAGCCGTTGGGATGCTTGATGTATAGGACATTACCGTAGCCCCCGGCTTCTACTTTTATCCGCCATACAAAACCATCTCCGATCGAGACCAATGGTACACCAATCCCCCCTTTAATATCAATACCGGAATGAAAATGGTTAGACCTAAGTTCTCCGAAAGTACCCGACAGGCGCATGGGGGTATTGACAGGTGCCTGAAAGACATCAGTAGGATACTTCCCTTCGCCTCGAAAGCCCAAACACAAAATCAATCCCAATACGAGTAATGGCCAATTTCTTGCTTGCATGGATGACAGAATTAGAAAGACAATACATAACAGTACTCAAATATATTTGAAACTACGCATAAGAGGGAGGTTGGTTCCATCTAAATGTTACAAAAAACAGCTGTGCGTAGTTTAAGATTACAAACAGCTATGTGCACAGCACTAAGATCGTAGCCCGGCTAATATCATGGTCAAAAAAGTCAAAGCCAAGAAGAGGAAAAACAGTTTTCGGTTTCTTATGCTGCGTCTCAGATCTTCTTTCAATTCTTGATTTTCCGCACTTTCCATCCGTAAGCGCATATCTTTCAGTGGAATGGTCCAAGTATAATGTTCTGAAATCGGCAAATTATAGTATTGGTACAAGGTGACAGCATTCTCCCTGAATCGAAAGAAAACACTAACTATAAAGAAAAACATAGAAATTAGTGGAAGAAGGTCATTCATAAAATGATATATCTGATACCGTATAAATTTAAGTCAATACACCCCTGTTGTTTATTGATCTTCTCGAAAGTCCATGATCTGTTGTGTATGCATCAAGAACAACACAATCCCTATCCAAATACTCAGTATGGTAGGTAGCCATACCACAAATATCATGAACCCCATGTAGGTAAAAGGGATACATGAGATGATGACAAATAGAACTATTCCTAATATCGTTGCGCTTCTAATAGGCGCCCAATCCTTCTCCATCTGTTTGGCCAGCACAAAATTCAGACATAGTGTCAAAATAGCGCTCGCTCCGATCGCCATCCCTGGAAGTTGGAACAGAAGGGCTAGACCTCCATCCCAGTTATCCAGGTTCCAGCATTGGAAAAGCAACTCATAAGAGTAGTATGCTATAGTGAGCGCCATGAGCGCTGTGCTAATAACCAGTTTTGATCTATGATTCATCATCTAGAATTAATAGCTGTCTGTAGTTTGAAACTTGAATATAGCTGTGCGTAGTTTGAAACTACGAACAGCTGTTTTTAAAAGTCCAATAATTCCACTTCAAGCAAACAATCATCTCGCCCGGCATAGTTTCGAGCACTGCTATGCAAGTAGTCTTCTGCATGATCTACAATTCCTGCAGCTACCGGGTTCTGATGAATATAGTTGACTTTTTGAGCGGTGAATTTAGGATAAAAGAGTTCCTTGGGTCGGTTATCCTGTTTCCAAACCTGGAACTTGGCATTCCTCTTATTTCGCTTGCCAAAGTGCCGGAATACCAGAAGCATCCAATCCCGTCGACTTTCTTGGCTACTTGTGCTAGCCCATTCAATAATCTGTTTTGCGGTGTATTTTTTGAAATCACGGATTATGGCGGAAAGGCCTTTACTGGAAGGATGGGCAGAAAGAACCAAGTGCAGATGGCTTTCCATTACCACATAAGCATGAATATGAAGGCCTTTATGTTTTCTGCAATAGCATAAGGCATCCAAGATGATGCCCTTGCAGGCCTTCCTTGAGAAAACATCAATCCAACCAACAATAGTAAAGGTGACAAAATAACAGGCATACTGGTCCCGAATGACGTAGCCCGGTCGATTAGACATAATTTTAGATTGAGCGCGTTGATATAATACCCTAATATAAAGGTTTTGTGTCAATTGATATAGCTATCCGTAGTTTGAAACTACGGATAGCTATATCAATTAGCGCTGCTTTTCATGATTTCAAACTTAAACCTTATTTTGTTACACACAGCCAGAACAATTCATCTCCAATTCGAACAGTATGAAAAAATTTCGCCACCCTATCTTACTAATCATAGCGTTGATTCTACTTTCATGCAGCAAGAAAAACGTAGAAGTCCAAGATCCCAATATCTTAGCCACTGGCTTTACCATTCCTTGGGCTATTGAGGTGATCGGACAAGAGGAATTCTTGGTTACCGAACGACTGGGTCAATTGTATCATTATCAAAATGGTGAGTTGAATGCCTTGCCCAATATGCCGAGTGTTAAAACAGTTAGTGATGGTTATTTGACTTATGGCGGATTAATGGATGTGAGTTTGCATCCCCAATTTGAAAGTAATCGATGGGTGTATATTACCTATGTCGGACTGGACTGGGCCATGCGGGTAGCTCGGTTTGCCTTGCGGGATAATACCGTGAAAGGGTTTCGAGTAATCTTTGAATCCAAGGCCTTTTCCATTGGCTCCCGCATAGCTTGGCAAGACGATGAGCATTTCTTCGTAAGCCAAGGAAGTGGCGGGAATCCTTATCCGGAACCTGGCGGACAAGATCTTAATTCGGATGTGGGAAAAATTCACCGACTCACCGCTGACGGCTATGTTCCTGCCGACAATCCGGTCTTCGAGGGGCATACCCAACCTAGTAGCATTTGGAGCTATGGACATCGAGATCCACAAGGCTTATTTTATGATGCATCAGCGGGCATCTTATACTCCAATGAACATGGTCCACTGGGAGGAGATGAATTAAACATCATTCACAAGGGAGCAAACTATGGCTGGCCCATTTTCTCTCATGGCCGGAATTATGATGAGACCCCCGTTTCAAACATGACGGAAATGGAGGCTGCTCAAATATCTGAGTTACCAATAGAACATTGGTCACCCAGCATTGCTCCTTCCTGCCTTACCAAACTACAATCCAGCAAGTTTGGCGAGCATAATGGTTCCTTTGTCATGGGGTCACTATCTCAGCAGAGCATCATGGCTTATGATGAAAGTACAGGAAGAACACAAAAACTATGGGCGGGCATAGGACGAGTGCGAGACATCGCAGAATTACCAAGTGGAGACTTAGTGATACTCATTGATAAAGGTAGCCCGAAGGATGCAAATTCGGGACGAGTCCTCAAGTTAGACAGTTACTAGAATTGCATAATACAGAACAACAAACAGCCAGCCATATGCCAATCCGAATTCTTGATCCACACATACACCTTTGGGATCCTTACACTACACCACGACCCGTTACTGCCCTAGTCAAACTACTAGGTCGATGGCCCAAGACCTTAGAGAAGGTAACCCGAACGCTAATGCCTAGAGCGGCCGTCGATTTTGTCGGGCAAGCGGAATATTTTCTGAACCCACATCTTCCTCATGTCTATCATCAAGACACAGGTAAATATGAGATAGAAGGCTTCGTCCACATTCAAGCCGCGTGGGAAGGCAAAGGGCCGATGGCAATGGTAGATGAAACCAAATGGCTGGAAAGTCTTGAGATAAAACCCCTAGCTATCATTGGCCAAGCGCACCTAGAGGACCTCGAAAACCTACCTAAGATACTGGAAGGACATCGAGCTGCCAGCAAAGCCTTCCGAGGTGTCCGGGATATGATTGCCATGCACCCTTCTAAAGGGGTGATGGACCATAGCCATCGTGGCGAAGCCTGGAAAACGGAGGCTTTCCAACAAGGCCTGGCTAGCCTAGGAGAACAAAACCTCACCTACGACGCCTATCTCTATGCCCATCAACTCAAGGACTTCATCCAACTCGTCAAACAAGTTCCGAATACTAAAATCGTCTTAGACCACTTGGCCTGTCCAGTTGGGCTAGCTGGCGAACACGGTGGCGTCGGCAAAACCGAAGCCGAGCGCCAGCAAATCCAAGAAAGCTGGTACAAGGACCTGACAGCCTTAGCCCAATTACCTAATGTTCATGTAAAACTCAGTGGCTTACTCATGCCCGTTGCGGGCTTTGATTTCCATCTTCGGGAGCAGAAGGCCAGTGCAGCAGAAGTTGTAGATGCCATCGGGCCTCATCTAGAATATGGCCTGAAACTTTGGGGCGTTGATCGCTCCATGTTCGCTTCAAACTTCCCAATGGACAAGGTGAGTGTGACTTTTGAAAACTTGTATGATGCTTTCTTTCAGATTGCTGGTGGTTACTCTGAGGCGGAGCAACAGCAGTTATTTAGGGACAACGCCATGGCGTTTTATGGGATATGATAAAACAGTTGTGCGTAGTTTGAAACTACGCACAACTGTTCTTGTTACTATTCACGCCCAGCTCCCCCGATCCGTCTCCACCCGCTTATTATCCTCCAAATGCTCCAAGAACTGGGCTCGGCCAATGCTTCGCGCCCCCAAACTCCCCAGGTGCTGGGTTTCTTGCTGGCAATCGATCAAGGTATAGCCCTCCTTCTTCAGGCGACGGACGAGGCTGATGAAGCCAAACTTAGAGGCGTTGCTTCGCTTGCTGAACATCGACTCCCCGAAAAAGACCTTTCCTAAAGCCACTCCATAGAGTCCGCCCACGAGTTCTTCGCCTTCCCACACCTCAACCGAGTGAGCATAACCCAGCTCGTGTAGATGGATGTAAGCCTCCAACATACTTTCTGTAATCCAGGTACCCAATTGCCCCTGCGCTAGCCGATTAACGGTCTGGCAGGATTGCATGACTTCGGGGAAGGCTTGATCGTAGCTGAGGCCAAACTTTTGCTGATTGAAATAAGGGCGCATACTACGAGAGACCTTGAGCTCATCGGGGAAAAGGACAAAGCGAGGATCCGGTGACCACCACATGATTTCTTCGCCGGGATTGAACCAAGGGAAAATACCATTCTGATAGGCTAGTAGTAAACGTTCAGGACGCAGATCGCCCCCCAAGGCTAGTACTCCACTTGGATCAGCCAGAGAAGGATGTGGGAAAACCAATTCGGCTTCGTCTAACCAAAATACGGGCATCTACAGGCAATATGAAAGCAGCTCCGAAAACTTACGGAGGTTTACCGTAGCTACTTCTTTCTAAAAAAATAAGGGCAAAAGACAGTTTGCCTTTTGCCCAGTTCTATCTTTATTCGTGTAATATAGTGTTTGCTATATGTATTAACTTTCTAAGCGTATTTCGTTAGCTGCCACCTTCAATCACTGCAGACAAGCCGCGATCCACCAAAGCATCTTTCTTGGGTTTCAATACTGACTTAGGAGCAGTTTTGACGGTTGCTTTTCCTTTGAAGTGAATGAGCAAAGCCAATTGCTCTGATTGCGCTGTGGTGTGATTCAACACCTCCATGAAACATTGAATAACCCAATCAAACGTATTGTGATCATCATTATAAACCACCAATTGCGCATGCTCACCGGTACCACTATCCGCCACCTCGTCTTCCACGACGACTTCTTCCAATTCCTCTACCGCATGAAAAGTCAACATACTAACAAATTTAAATTTAGACGCTGATATTGATGCTGCCTAGCCTTATCTTTTTACCACCCCACGCAGCCTTAATATCCTCTGACGTACCTATAACTAATTCAAACTGGATAAAGTTTCCTTAACTGCCTCAAAATTAGGCAATTCTCCTGCGTTATCCAAGACTTCTGCATAGCGTACCACGCCTTCACCATCGATTACAAAGGCCGAACGTTTAGCCACACCTTTCATTCCCAATACAAATTCTTCGTATAATGCTCCGTAGGCTACAGCTGTCTCTTTGTTGAAATCAGACAATAGAGGGAAGTTCAAGTTTTGCTCCGTTTTGAATTTATCTAGCGTAAAAAGCGAGTCTACTGAAACGGCCAATATTTGCGCATCTAGACCTTCATAATCCGCGATATTATCGCGCATGCTGCAAAGTTCCGTTGTACATACTCCGGTAAAAGCTAAAGGGAAAAACAAGAGCACCACATTCTTGCCTTCATAATCCGATAGAGATACTTCCTGCTTGTCTGAAGAATAAAGTTTGAATGCGGGGGCTTTAGCACCAACTTGTACTGCCATTGTCTTGGAATTTTGATGATAGGAATTGTAGTGAAATGGCCAAGATGAAAGTTTATTGTTTTATCCTGACCTCAAAGATGTGCAAAGTTACTGCTTTTCGTGCTAAAAGTAGGGACTTGGATATATTTTTCACCAACATATATCAGTGCATGAGTTCTCTCTTCCCGGCTTGAGCGGCAAACGCTCTTGTGTGATCTTTGATACGAAGCGTTGGTGAAAAATTGTTTAATTTCAGCCGACCGGACAACACAGTGATGCCACTTTCATTCTGTGGTCACTTTTATCTATAGCATGGCTAGTAAAACAAAACGACATGGCAGGATCCAGCTTTTTTAAACATGAAGACTATTGGGCCATCTGGCTCGGCGCCATCCTTTTACTTTTTGGCTTAGGTGCCTTCTTTTTAAACCCGCCTGATCAACTAGAAGAGCGACACCTGGAATTGAGTGCACAACTCAAAACGGAAGAAGAAAAGGCTCCTTTCAGAACTATCGAGTGGTATACCCTTTTTGATCAACAGCAAAAGATTAAAGGAAGTAGTGAGCCGATCGGCAAGACTTTGAAGAGTCTCACCAGCAAACCAGGTGGCTGGAAAAATAATCCCCTGACTTCCTTTGTTACTACGCATAAGCAAGCCGAAGCACAGCGAGCAGCCCAAGAATCTGCCTACCAACAAGCTCAGACGGAAGAGGAATCAGCGAGAGCGGCAGCTGCACAAGCGCAAGCCACCGCTGCCGCTGGCCAATTCGAAAATGAAAATGCCAACCAAGCTGCAGAAACGGCCATTTTGGCTTGGCGAGCAAGTTGGGAAAACTTGAAAGCCAAACAAAAGAAGTACGAAGCTAAACATACCAATGTAATTCCGTGGCTGCTTCACTTGCTCGTCCTCTTTGGAATACTGTTTGGTATCGCCAGTTGGGTGATGGGGACCCCCTTCCGGAAATTTGCCTTGGGTTTTGTCTCTGTATTTACGATCGGGGTATTGTCTTACTTCTTGGCCGGACAAGCCAATATGAAGGCTATTGGTTTTGGCTATGCGGCCTGGGCCATCATCATAGGTTTGTTGATTAGCAATACTATCGGAACACCCAGCTGGGTCAAACCTGCCCTCAGTACCGAATTGTATATCAAGACCGGCTTAGTATTACTAGGCGCGGAGATCCTATTGGGTAAAATCCTTGCCATTGGCTTGCCAGGAATTTTCGTGGCGTGGATCGTCACGCCCATCGTCTTGATCAGCACCTATTGGTTTGGTCAGAAGGTATTGAAGATATCTTCTAAATCCTTGAATATTACCATCTCGGCAGACATGTCTGTTTGTGGTGTGTCGGCGGCGGTGGCTACAGCAGCAGCCAGTAAGGCCTCAAAGGAGGAATTGACCGTAGCTATTGGTTTGTCTATGATCTTTACATCCATTATGATGATCGTCATGCCTGCTGTGATCAACGGTTTGGGTATGCCAGAGGTGTTAGGGGGAGCCTGGATTGGAGGTACGATAGATGCAACCGGCGCGGTTGTAGCTGCGGGGGCCTTTTTAGGAGAGAAGGCTTTAAGCGTAGCGGCTACCATCAAGATGATCCAAAATATGTTGATTGGACTGATTGCCTTCGGAGTGGCAGTTTATTTTGCCACTAAGGTGGAAAAGACGGGCCAAGCTAGTATAGGCTGGGGAGAGATTTGGAGGCGTTTCCCAAAATTCATTTTAGGCTTTGTTGGAGCATCAATTTTGTTCTCCTTGATCTATTCTGGGATCGGTCCTGATAAAGCTTATACCTTGATCGACCAGGGAGTGATTGGAGGGTTTACCAAGAACCTGCGCGGTTGGCTATTTTGCCTTGCCTTCGTGAGCATTGGTTTATCGATCAACTTTAAAGAACTAAAAGGGCACTTCACGGGTGGGAAGCCACTAATTTTATACATCTTGGGGCAAAGTTTGAACCTGGCCCTTACACTATTGATGGCTTATATTATGTTCTATTTAGTATTCCCAGGCGTTACGGAGCAGATCTAAGTGTACTTCCGCCCTGCCATTTCTTCTGAATGCAATACATACTTATGAAAGCTTTCGTAAAATTAGGATTAGGTATATTGGGAATCATATTATTTATTTGGGGGATTGTTCCGCTTTGCCTACAGGGGCAGCAAGCCACCCAAGTAAAGGAATTCATTGAGGAGCGAGATTTGGATGCGGGGGCGCTGTTCTATACAGATAGTCCGGAAGCTGGAAGTTCGATTTATTTTATTCAGAAAAACGAGATAGCCACCTATGGATCTGAGTGATTTTTTCGCTAGAGAGATCTTTACACTCTGGGGGTTTAGTATTACAACTGGTCGCATAATCACTATTGGTTTAGGCTTTGTCCTACTACTAATTAGCTATATATGGGTTTATAGAAGGTGGCTTCCCAGGTACTTTCAAAGAGAAGAGGTACCAGAAGAAAAGCAAGGTAGAATTCGCTGGAATATCCAATTAAGCTATCTACTAGTCTCCTTACTAATCTTACTCCAGGCCAGTGGGATCAACTACCCTATCTTTTCTTACGGTGAAGGAGATGCCGCTCGTTCCTTCAACACTTCCACTATTCTCCAAGCTTTACTGATTTTTCAAATGGCCCAGCTGTTTGACTGGATCTTTTCGGAAGTCTTGGTTCACCGCTATGTAGTACATCAACGAGAAGACAAAAAAGACAGTGAGGATTTAACAGCTAATCCGCCAAGACAGTTGGTGCAGCCCATTATGTACATATTGGCAGTGCTGCTAATCCTGGATCAACTGAATATCCATCATCACCTCTTCACTGCCTTTGGGAAAAGCATTACCATTAACAACCTGCTGGTAGCCCTACTGATACTATTTACTACCCGGCTACTGGCGTGGGTAGTGACTCAATTGGTCTTGATCAGTTACTACCGAAAGAAGGAAATAAATGTTGGTACTCGCTACGCCATTAACCAGCTGTTGAGGTATGTATTTTATGTCTTTGCTATCCTATTGGCGCTAGAGTTCATGGATATTAAGCTGTCCATTGTGCTTGGTGGTGCAGCTGCACTTTTGGTAGGAGTTGGTTTAGGCTTGCAACAGACCTTCAATGATCTGGTTTGCGGAATCATCTTGCTTTTTGAGCGCAGCGTTGAGGTAGGAGATATTCTGCAAATGGATGATATGGTGGGGCGAGTTAAGAAGATTGGCGTACGAACTTCTCTGATTGAAACCTTGAATAACATCACGGTCATTGTACCCAATTCGCAGTTGGTTGCAGATAAGGTTATCAATTGGAGCCATTTCCAGAATCGAGTTCGTTATAAGGTGGAAATTGGCGTCGCCTATGGTTCGGATACCCAACTCGTCAAAGATTTACTCCTACAAGTGGCGGACCAGCATGCTAAAGTGATGCGTCGCCCTGGTCCATTCGTCCGCTTTGCCGACTTCGGAGACTCCTCCCTTAACTTCGAACTGTTCTTTTGGTCCAGAGAAATGACCGGTATCGATGATGTAAAAAGTGATATGCGATTCGAAATAGATCGGCTATTCCGAGAAAACAAGATTGAGATTCCTTTCCCGCAAAGAGATGTTTGGATTCGTAAACAGTAAGTGCATCAAACCCGGATAAGCTTGTACTCAAGGAATGACGGTTAGCCTTCGATCATAACTAATGGTCGTGAAAATGCCAAAGGCTTCAATTTCACTTTTGATATTGGATATAATTGGGCTGGGTTGTGCAAACGGGTTCCCATTAGCTTGAATGGCCCCCTGTACGCTTTCGAGGAAATTGTAATAATCTTCCGAGATGTGGAAAATAGTATTAATAATAGAGTCCCCCTTTTCAAAATCGTAGCCGGTTCCAAAGACCACTACATTCTCTACTACTCTATCAGAAGTAGAAAAATCCTGGAGGGGTAGGCTATCTAAAGAGCTTTCGTGGATCATTCGACGATAATAGTTAGCCTGCCCAGGAATATCCGTAAAATACGTCAACACTCGAGCTAAGGGCTCTCCTTCTGGTTGGTATTCCACAACGACGCTATCGATGGGAACGACCGGAAGCAAATGCGTGCTGGCAGTGATTAGATCCCCGTCCGAAGTGATGATTTCTAGCTCAAAAGGGTCCTCATAGTTTTCTGGAACGGGTAGGTCTAGAGAGTAATTGAAGAACTTGCCTGTAAAACGATCCAATGTCAACTTATTCTCCAATCGAAAGACTTTCGTCCCCTGTTTGATGCTGACGGTAGCCCCACTTTCCAACAACTCGGATAATAGCTGATTGCCCGTTTGTCCGAAAGGATCAAAATAACCGGAAGAACGGGTCAACAGCACGCCGAATGGCCTTCCCTTTTCTAGATAACACTCTATCACTAAACGACTTTCGTATTCGGGGAGTTGAAGGTCAATAGGCTGATCTAAGTTGCACCCTCCAAGCACAAACAAGATCATAACACTCCACAATCCATTTACAATTCGTGTTTTCATTGGATTCGGCTTAAAATTTAAAGTTCCAGGTAACCGAAGGTAAAATGGGGAATAAAGAGACCTGCCGAGCCACTACGCGATCTGGGACCCGAAAGACATTGTTGCCATCTCCCACCTCTACAAATTCCGGCTCGAAATAAATGAAGAAAGTATTTCTTCGATCATAAGCATTGACCACACTAAAGGTCAAGTCACTTTCACCCCATTTCGGAAAGAACTTCCATACCAGTCCCAAATCTAGGCGATGATAGGGGGGCAATCGGAAATTATTACGATCCTGGAAATCGGGAACCACGGATTCAAAGCTAGAACCATAGACGTCTTGAAAGGCCCATCGTCCACTGGGTAACCAACGTAGATCCCCAGAACCATATACAAAGGTGGCTGATAAGGTAAACCGCTTGCTGAAATCATACAGGGCAACTACCGACAAGTCGTGTCTGCGGTCATAAATGGGGGAGAAAAAGCCTTGCTGTGCAAAATTTTGATCCGGATCTAAAACCTCAAAGTTTCCTCTTTCCACAAACTGCAAAGTATAGCCGATCCATCCGGTCAATATACCCTCCTTTTTCTCAATGCTATATTCAAATCCATAACCTCTTCCTTCCCCAATAGCAAATTCATTTTCCAAATTGTCATTGGCAAAGATTTCCGCTGCATCTACAAACTCAAGTTGATTATCCATCCGCTTGTAGAATACCTCTGCCGTTAAAAAGTATTTTTCCCCTAGAAGGTAAGACATACCTGCAGCTACCTGATCACTGGATTGGGGTTTAACTTTCTCTGTAGATGGATACCAGATATCCGTCGGTAGTGTGACACCAGCATTAGCCACCAGGTGTAAATACTGCTTCATTCTAGCATAGCTAGCCTTTAGCGATAAGCGAGGCTTTAGTTGATATCGTAGAGAAACCCTCGGCTCTAAAGCGCTATAGAACTCCCCATCGTTCTCAAATCCACTTAAACGCAAACCCACGTTAGCCTTGAGTTTGCTACTTATCGTCCAATCGTCAGAAACATAGGCAGCTAGTTGCAAGGCATTGAAGTTTTGCCCAGCTGAGAAGTTAATTTCTCCATCGTCACTTCCTGCCTTTAGTCGACCAACATCAAAGCTATGGCGAGTAGCATGACCACCAAAGCGAATGGTATGCCGATTGGAGGGTGTATAATAGAAGTCAGACTTGAGATTTATATCCTTGATGTTGGATCCAACCTGGAAATTAAACCCGGTAAGCTGGTTCTTGATATTGTACTGATAATCTGAATACGTGAAAGTGGTATTTGCAAATAGGCGTGGATTGAATACATGATTCCAACGTACTGAGCCTGTGGCATTTCCCCAATCAAAATCGAAATCAAAAAAATCGCCTTCGAAGCCAAAAACATCACGCCCGAAGTATCCACTAACAAACAACCTATCCTTTTCCCCTAAGCGGAAATTCACCTTCGTATTTAAATCGTAGAAAAAGTAATCAGGGATTGGGTTATAGTCTTCATTTCCCTCATTAGCCTGATTAACTAGACGGGTGAAAACATCCACGTAGGTCCGTCGCCCCGAAACAATGAAAGAAGATTCATCTTTTTGAATCGGTCCCTCTAAGGTTAATCTTGAAGAAATCAATCCTAATCCTCCAGTTCCTGAAAATTTCTTATTGTTTCCTTCTTTTAATTTCACATCAATTACCGACGAAAGCCGGCCGCCATATTGCGACGGGAAACCGCCTTTGTAAATCTTCAGATCCTTGACTGCATCCGTGTTAAAAGTGCTGAAGAATCCGAACAAGTGATTAGCATTATATACCACTGCCTCATCCAGAATGATGAGATTCTGGTCGTTGCTTCCTCCACGGACAAATAAGCCGGTAGTACCTTCTGAACCTGACGGAATTCCTGGTTTCAGTTGAATTGTCTTCAGGATATCGCTTTCTCCAAGTAGTACCGGAAGTACTTTAGCTTCCTTGGTGGTGATCACCTCAACACTCATCTCGGTCGAGCGCATTTGCTCTTCAAAAGAATTAGCTTTAACCACCACTTCTTGTAATTCGATGCCGGTCGACAACTCAAAGTTAAGCTGTCGGTCTGCCGTCATGAATAAAGATAAATTTCGTGCTTGAAACCCCACATAGCTGACCTCTAGAAGCAGAGAGTCCTCAGCCGGGAGGTTAAGAGAATAAAAGCCATATTCATTAGTGGTAGTCCCTAGGGGCTGGCCCACAATCTGGACGCTGGCGCCAATAAGGGTCTCCCCGGTTTCTCTGTCGGTAATCGTCCCACTTAAGGTAAAGTCGGACTGCGTCCAAATGTTGGAGCAGCAGCAGAAGGTACAGAAGATTATGTAAAGGGCTCTAGACATACGCAGTGGGTGATATTATACACCGGGCAATAGAATTTTGAAACTATGCTTTCTCTTTAAGGACCTAATATTGGTCTCCAGTCTTGTTCTTAATCGCTTTATAATTTCTTTTACGGCGTTCCACAAGCTTTGTCTGAGAGGAGTAGGTTGGCACCTGAAACAAATTCATAAAAACTCTCGAGATTATCAGCTTCAAATACTCATTTTGTCACCGCTGCACCAAAAACGTAGCACCTAAGTCGATAAACAGTCGAATATCACCGCCTTAGTGAGGTCATTTTGAAGTAAATATGCATTAAGGTTTGACCAAACCTGGGCTTGATCAAGGATCCAGCCATCTGAGGAAATTACCACTTCATCATCGGTTAAAGCCACTAAAACCTTATCCGGATCAGCAACGAGCTCCACCTCCCAATTCAAGTGCTGCGTTCGCCCCTCTTCCTCAATAAACCCCTTAAGTCGCCCACTATTGGACACTGGAGCGTCTAGATACCAAAGAACTGTATGAACTCCCAGTCGCTTCAACACTTGTCCTATTAAACGTAGCGCCTCTCCCGTCTCCACTACTCGTTTATACGAACCATGGACACTTGCGATGTCTCGGTACACGCCATCCATGCAGTTGAGGAGGATCCCATTAGATATCGCGCTTTCTACAAAAATGATCAGATTAAAGCCATCGATTGCGACGGTTCTACCTTGAAGAAGATCAGGAGGAAGATGCTTATCCAAACGTTGTTGAATAACACTTGGCTCACAACATAGCCGCATGAGTGCCTTTCGCTGTCTTACGTTCAAACGATAGCGATCACCGACGATCTTGACCGAACTATTTTCGGCATATCCACGACCCCACAAGTACGCCAGATCAGCGGCAGCTGCTCCAAATGGCACTCTCCATTTATCGGCAAAGAGGATCTGATCTTGAGGATGTTGACCTCTATGTTTTTGCTGATTAGGCATACATTGAGTTTGAACAGTGTCTGCCAGACTTCTTTTAACGTCTAATAATCAAACACTTTTTTAGCAATTATGTTAGAAAATAAATATTTGGCAATCCAAAGTGGTCAATAGATCGTAAGTTCTAATAGTTCCCGATCTAAGAAAAAACCACTTCGGCACCCAAATTTTCTCACTTGGTCGGAAAGGCGGCCGGATAGGGTTAAAGAATATTTAAATCTGTTGACTTTTTCTTAAATTGGGTGTTATATTGCTGAAATCACCCCAAAAGGAGGAATTCAGCAAGTTTTACTCCTTTAAACCATTTGAATAAACCCTAGTTAACGGCAGTGAAAGATAAGTTGCTTAGCCCAGCCGCTTTCTAGAAATTCCGCTTATATGAATAAAAATTTACTTTATCTTTTCTGCCTGTTGTTACTGCCAATTGGGTTAGCCGCCCAAGGGAAATTGGTGGTTAAACCCTCCTCGACAGACCAGGTGGTCTTCGACTATCTGGCAGACATATCTAAGGAATTCACGTTCAGCCTTACTTTGGAAAACCAAGGAGACGAAGCCATGAATCTTATTTGGCGCAAGTCTATCTTATCCCAACCCTTGGACTGGTTGGCTGAAATCTCCGATAAGAATAACTACTACTTACCTGAAGCCAGTTCTAATATTGATCCTTCTCTCAATTCAGAAGAGGCTATTTATTTAGCCCCTGGCGAAATCACAGAGGTCATTTTCCATATATTCCCTTTTGGTAATGCTGGAGACGCAACCTACAAGATGGAATTTATTGACGAAATAGCTCCCACGGAAGTTATTGCTGAAACAACCTTTGATTACACCATCCAACGCCCCATCCAGGTTGGAGCTGATCGAGCGAGCCTCAAGTTATTTCCCAATCCTTCTACTAACTATATTGAGCTACCCTACAACAACTTAGTAGCGCAAATGGATATTTACAATACCATCGGAAGGAAAGTGCTTAGTTTTGAGGCAGAAAATGGCTTGCGTTATGATATTTCGTCCCTGCCTACTGGTTTGTATCTAGTGAGCTTGATTAATGAACGTGGAACGGTAATTAAGACCTTGCGATTCTTTAAGCGAACCATTCGTCCTTAGGCAGGATATTCTACATAATTTCTGGGCGTTTCGTACAGCCGGATCTGGAGATCATATTTTTCGTCGAGACGAGCCCTGAGCAGCTGCCAGATCACATAGCAGATGTTTTCAGCTGTTGGATTTAGCTGCTTAAACTCCTCCGTGTCGAGATTGAGGTTCTTATGGTCAAAGCGCTGTTCCACTTCTTCGTAAATGATGTCCTTCAAAATCTTTAAGTCGATCAAGTAGCCCGTTTCTGGATCTACCTCCCCGATTACCTTTACTTCAAGTTCATAATTATGTCCGTGGTAATTTGGGTTATTGCACAATCCAAACACTTCCTCATTTTTCTCCGCAGACCATTTGGGGTTGAATAAGCGATGCGCGGCATTAAAATGCGCTTTCCGAAATACGGCAACTCTCATAATTGCTAGTTTTTTAATCTAACTCCAAGCTTAGAACAAGGAAGCACAAGATTAGTTTTTGTTTTGCAGAAGAGCTTCGGGAGGGACGAGGGCGCTTTTGGGTTAGCCTTCAGGAGAGCTAAAATCTATTTCCGTGTTATCTCCAATATTAAGACTCTGTCGTAGGCCTGTAATAGCAGTGTCATTGCCCACTACCGACTTTTGCAGTATCACCTCTTTGATAAAAGCATAATTACCAATGATAGAATTCTTAATGATCGCATTGGCAATTACGGCATTTTGACCAATGGTGGCATGAGGACCAATTATAGAATTACTGATTTGGCAACCTTCTCCAATACTTACTGGATGTATGATAATGGAGTTATCGTAGTTGGGTAGGTCATTCGAAGCATAGCCTTCCCGGTCTAATAAAATGGCGTTGGTCTCCAACAGTACTTCCTTCTTCCCGCAATTGAACCAATTATCCACCGTAATGGCACTAAAAGGGATTCCTTTCTCAATCATCCGCATTAGCGCATCTGTTAGCGGGAATTCGCCATTTGACCGCAGATTATGTTCAATATTAAAGTCCAGGGCGTCAATCAAGCTTTCCACCTCCCTAATTTTATAAAAACCCACCATAGCCATATCTGACTTAGGGATTTTTGGTTTTTCCACCACTCTACTAACATTTCCATCCATATTGAACTCTACCACACCAAATTCACGAGGATCCCTTACCTTCTTTACGCCCAAACAGGATTGAGGATGATCTACAATCTTCTGAAAATCGGCATCAATGATAATATCCCCAAAGAACACAAAAACCTCATCCGCATCCTTGAAGTGTTCTTTGGCCATCCAGATGGCATGTGCTGAACCCAATCGTTCCTCCTGCGTAACGAAAGTCTTGTTGAGGTCTGGATAAGTTTGCTCTACGAAGTGCTTGATCTTTTCTCCTAGATAGCCTATGATAAAGATAAAATCACGGATACCAACATCCTCTAATTGCTCGATTAGGAAAGAGATAATAGGCTTGCCAGCCACCGGGATCAAAGGCTTGGGTTGCGTGTAGGTAAGAGGGCGTAATCGGGTGCCGGCGCCAGCTACAGGAATGATCGCTTTCATGGGGGCTAAAGGTAAGGAAAATTATGATCTCCCAAATGTATTCCGACGGGGATAGAAGAGAATTATGAGCTTTACAAAGTAGTGCAAAAACAACTGCCTCCAAGGAATCTATATCCCCGGAGGCAGTTCTACCTAACTGTATCTTCAGCCAATTTAATCTTTCACCACCTTAATGCGTCGAATGGCATTTTCCGTGTGAATAGAAAGGATGTAAACCCCTTTACTGTATTTGCTTAGATCGAGTCGATTAGCGTAATTCCTATCCAATAGCAAACGCCCATTCAAGTCAAAGAGTCGAAGCGTGGCATCTGCAGGTAGGTTTCTGATATTTATTTCATTTCGAGTTGGATTCGGGAAAACAAGTACTTCAGCCAAATCACCCATCTGATTCACCTTGGTAGAAGATTCCTTTTCTGAGAAATCTTCCACAGAAGAAGGTGCTAGGTTGAGGCTACTTTCGTTGCTAACCACGAGCCCACTTGCACCTCCAGTGGTACAACCCGTAATGATTACATCATCAATGTATACCCAATCGGAATTGGTGGAGGCATCGCATTGGAATCGCAATCTGGTATTGGCCGTAAACGGTCCAGGTATAGTGACTTGTTCGAAATAGCGAACATCGTTCTCGAACTCAATATCTTTCCTCCATTGCCCGACAGTAGTGTAGGAAGCACCGCCATCCGTTGAAACTCTCAACCAGAAATCTTCTGTCAAATTGTCCATGCTAATTGCGATGAAGCTGAAGTCAACAGTGATTTCCTCGAAGGAGCTCAAATTAAGGATATCTGTCGTCATATGTGAGGATGAAGAATTATCTCTAAGTCTTACCGTGTATATACCACTATTGGCAAATGATGCATCATTTGTAGTTCTACGAGCATCGGCACCACCATCATTCCATATGCCCCATCCAAGCTCAAAATCTTCGGCATCAATCTCAACTACATTACACCCGTCGCCCTCGACAGTAATGTTTGCATTGGCCGTGCTACTAAATTCGCCATCACTTACTGTCAAGGTTACTGTATAAACGCCTTCTGCCAGGTATTCATGGCTAGCTGTCACCCCTGTCCCGGTACCGCCATCGCCAAACGCCCAGCTGTAGGTCAATGGATCGTTTTCAGGATCCGTTGATGTACTGGCATCAAAACTAACAGTTAATGGCACGGTACCATTGTTGGGCGTAGCCGTAAAGGCTGCAGCCGGACCTTGATTACCTGAAGTGACCTCAATATTGATGGTGGATTGATCCGATAATTGACCATCACTTACCGTCAATACTACACTGTAAGTACCTGGTAAAATAAAAGTATGACTAGGGTTAGCTATAGTTGACACATCACCATCACCGAAAGTCCAGCTATAAGTTAGGGGATCGTCATCAGGATCTGATGATAACCCGCCATCAAAGGACACCGTAAATGGTGCTACACCAGTAATTGCCGAGGCAATTATGGTTGCCGTCGGAGCTCGGTTCCCTTGATTAACCGTGATTACCGTTGTGGCCTGATCGCTATTCTGCCCATCGCTAACGGTAAGTGTAACGGTGAAGGTTCCACTTGCCACGTATGTATGACTTGGGCTGACGCCCGTACCTGAATTTCCATCCCCAAAGGCCCAGCTGTAAGTCAGAGCATCATTTTCAGGGTCTGTCGACGCAGATGCATCAAAACTTACTGGCAATGGCGAATCACCAGTGGTCGGCGTTGCCGTGAAGGCCGCTGTAGGACCCAAGTTTGGCACCAAGGCATTGATAACGCCCGTAGATTGATCCGAGAACTCACCATCGCTAACGGTTAGGGTAACCGTATAAACTCCAGGAGAAACATAGGTGTGATTGGGTGAAATACCTGCACCTGAGTTTCCATCTCCAAACGCCCAGATGTACGTCAACGGATCATTCTCTGGATCACTAGAACCGCTAGCATCAAAACTGACTGCAAGTGGTGCCTCACCAGAGCTCGGATTGGCAGAGAATGCTGCCGTTGGTCCCTGATTCGGCAAAGTGACCGTTATATTAACAGAAGAACTAGTACTGGATGTACCGTCACTCACTGTCAAAGTAGCAGTGAATACCCCACCTGTTTGATAAGTGTGAGTCGGTGAAATACCTGCACCGGTATTTCCATCGCCAAAGGTCCAAGCATAGGTTAATGGATCATTATCCGGGTCTGATGAATTGCTGGCATCAAAGCTAACCAACAGTGGCGCCTCACCGGTAAGCGGATTGGCGGTAAAGGAAGCAACCGGTGCCGCATTACCTGAGCTAACAAAGATAGTGGCAAACGCATCCGTAGAAGCCTGACCATCGGAAACAGTAAGTTTAGCCGTAAACGTTCCAGTACTTTGATAAGTATGGATAGCTATTTCTCCCGTACCCGTATTTCCGTCTCCAAAGTCCCAAGTATAAGTCAAAGGATCTCCATCCGGATCGGAAGACTGCGAAGCATTGAAGGTTACTGCAAATGGTGCTTGTCCAATCTGATCTGAGGTCTCAAATTGAGCTAGAGGTGCTTGATTCTGGCCTCCAGCGTTAGAACATCCCTTAATCACAACGTCATCCAAGTAAATCCAGTCCGAATTGGAGGAAGCATCTACTCTAAATCGGAATCGTGTAGTACTTGAGAAAGGACCACTGATCTTAACCTCTTCGTTGACTCGTTCATTATTTACAAAGTCAATTCCAGCATCCCAATCTCGAACGGTCTGGTAGTTAGCTCCATCTGTAGATACTTGTAGCCAAAAATCCTCTGATGGACTGTCCATACTGATTGGCAAGAAGGAAAGGCCAACTGTCACCTCTTCATAGGTACTAAGATCTATAGGATCAGAAGTTATATACGATGTAGTAGAATTATCCCGGAGTCGAACACAATAGATGCCACTATTGGCATAAGGTGCATCCGCGGAACTCCGTCGCGCATCCGTTCCTGCATCATTCCAAATTCCCCAACCGGACTCAAAGTCCTCATCATCCACAACTACCTCCTGACAGCCACCTTCTTCCACCGTAATATTAATGGATCCTTGGCTAGTGAATTCGCCATCACTAACTGAAATAGACACGGTGTATACACCTGGGTTTTCAAATGTGTGTGAGGTAATAGCACCCGTTCCGCTATTTCCATCTCCAAAGGTCCAATTGAAAGTCAAGGGATCCCCCTCTGGATCAACCGTAGCAGAGGCATCGAAATTCACCACCAAAGGTGCTGTTCCGGAAGTTGGGTTGGCCGAGAATGCCAGTAATGGAGGTGAATTGGGTGAATTCACAATGATCCCTATCGAAGTCTGTGAACTTGCTTGTCCATCAGAAACTGTTAAAACTGCAGTGAAGGTACCCGCTGTGGTATACGTGTGAGTGAAAGTAACACCAGAGGCCGTATTGCCATCTCCAAATGCCCAACTGTAAGTCAATGGGTCTTCATCTGGATCTGAGGAAATAGAGGCATCAAAGGTTACCGCTAACGGAGCTGTTCCCTCGATCGCGTTAGTAACGAATGCTGCAATCGGTGGCTGGTTCGGCGCATTAACAGTAATTGTGGTAGTAGCCGTAGCCGAATCCTCACCATCACTTACCGTTAAGGTCACGACATAAGTACCAGGCGTAGTATAAGTATGACTTGGTGCTACACCCGTACCGGAGTTAGTATCCCCAAAGTCCCAATTGTAAGTCAGTGGGTCAAGATCCGCATCACTAGAAGCTGAAGCATCAAATGCCACCGTCAATGGTGCTGTACCACTTGTAGGCGTGGCAGTGAAAGAAGCAACTGGCGGTGTATTCACCTGTGGTGCCGTTACATCCCATTGGAAATTAATGACTTGTGCATCTGCATTATTAGCATCATTATCATCAACAGTAACCTGTACTGCAAAAGGGCTATTAACTGCAGCACCCGTGCTGATCGTACCTGTTATAAAACCTGTTCCCGAATCGATATTTAAGCCTGTTGGTAAGCCAGTAGCCTGATAGCTAAGCGTTCCATCACCTCCAGAGGCTTGTACCCCAAGGGAAATAACATCTCCTTCTATATTGCTTTGATTCGAAATGGCTTGTACTACGATAGGGACCTCTCCTCCCCCTTCTTGCAAGATCTCAATACCACTAATCATCGGGCTTTGAATATTACGGATAAAGGCAATATCCAAGAGATTATCTATGATCGTCACTTCTTGTTCCAAGACAGTACCTAAGTCAGGCCCAGGACTCGCCGCAAGATCGATATTCGTTAAAGCAGGAAAGCTATTGCCATCCAAGGTAACCGAAAATTGTCGCTGACCAGGTTGTGAGGTGCCGCTGAAGGTTTCGCGCAGGAATAAACGAACTATATATGTTCCAGGATTCCCCATATTGAAGGTATACGTCATATTGACCTCCGGTTCGGGATCATCTTGATCCCAACGCTCCCAATCGAAAACATCAAAATTCGTTGAATTCTGAATATCTGTACTAATGGCTGGATCCCAACCCGATGGTGGTCCAAAGGAGGTATTCGTTGCACCAGTAACTTCAAAGCCATTCAAGGCTAAGGTCGCATCAATATCAGTCACCCAATCTAAACCTCCATCGACTGCAGGGAGCGTAGCGCCGCCCGCATTTACACGATAAGAGGATTGTCCATTATTTATAGTACCTACGGTGATCACTTCCGTAGCCGTACCGGAATCTTCACCATCACTCACCGTCAAGGTCGCTGTATAAACGCCTTCCGCTAAGTAAGTATGGGTAGTAGTAAGTCCAGTTCCAGTATTCCCATCTCCAAATGCCCAGCTGTACGTAAGCGGATCCAGATCGGCATCACTCGACGCGGCAGCATCAAAGGATACCTCCAATGGCGCAACGCCATTTGTCGGCGTGGCCGTAAAGGCTGCCACCGGGGGTGTATTAGGCGGAGTAGCCGTGACTACCCATTCGAAATTGACAAGCTGCGCATCTGCACTATTGGCATCATTATCATCCACTGTAACTTGTACGCTGAATGGGCTATTTACCGAAGCTCCAGCAGCGATGGTACCAGTGATCAAGCCCGTCTCTTGCGCGATAGTCAACCCATCAGGTAGACCTGTTGCCACATAACTTAGAGGTCCATCGCCTCCAGAGGCTTGAACGCCTAAGGAAACAACATCTCCCTCAACCCCTGACTGATTAGAAATAGCTTGCACCACAATTGGCACTTCCCCTCCGAGTTCAATAATCTCGATACCACTCACCATCGGACTTTGGATATTGCGGATAAAGACAATATCTAAAACGTTATCCGTGATAGAGACCGTTTCTTCTATAACTGTTCCCAGGTTTGGTCCAGGGTTCGCCGCTAGGTCAATATTTGTCATAGATGGGAAGCTATTGCCATCCAAGGTCACGGTAAATTGTCGTTGACCAGGCTGAGAGGCTCCCGAGAAAGTCTCACGGAAAAATAGCCTCACCTTATAATTACCTGGGTTTGCCATGTTAAAGGTATAGGTCATATTAACCTCTGGCTCCGGATCATCTTGATCCCAACGCTCCCAGTCAAATATATCAAATGGGGTAGCATTCTGAATATCGGTGCCGATGGCTGGATCCCAGCCGGGAGGTGGGCCAAAGGCAGTATTAGTAGCTCCTGTAACTTCGAAGCCATTTATTGCTAAAGTAGCACCAATATCACCGACCCAATCCAATCCTCCATCCACAGCAGTGAGGGTATTACCTCCTGCATTCACACGATAAGAGGCCTGTCCATTACTCACATCACCAACTGTAATAGTGGCATTAGCTGTGGCACTTTCTTGCCCATCACTAACTGTAAGGGTTACGTTGTAAATGCCATCAGCTGCGTAAGTATGACTAGTGGTCTCTCCCGTTCCAGTATTTCCATCTCCAAATGCCCAGCTATACGTAAGCGGGTCAAGATCCGCATCACTAGATGTAGAAGCATCGAAAGCCACATTGAGCGGCGCGGGGCCTGAAGTCGGTGTGGCCGTAAAAGCGGCAGTTGGGGCCGTATTTGGTACACCTTGATTAAGGGTCACTACTTGGCTGGATGAAGCGCCATAAGCTATCGTAAGGGTAGCAACATTCTGGTTAGAACCACCATTATTTGTTACTTGAATCTGATGTACCCCTCCTGCTGGGATTAGGAAAATCCCTAAGTCTCCGGCAGCGATAGCGAAGTCAGAAGCATTGTCACCGCCTAGGCTAATACCCGTAATCACTATACCGGTATTCCCCCCAGAATTATCAATCGTGATCGTCTCTGTAGCAGCTGCTCCAATAGTAGTTGAGGTAGGGACATTCAACGTACTAGCCACCAGTGCTGTGCCTGTTGGATTGTCAATTCCATATACTTCCATATTGTTTTGGCTCCCTCCACCTTGATTCGGAGAACCAGAAGAAATATGAATACCATCTCCTGAGACAATAGCCTGTGTACCATGTCGAGCATTATTCATGGATGCCAATGCTCTCCACTGTCCCGTTCCAGGGTTTAAGGCTTCCACGGTATTAAAGGCTTGTCCATCACCTTCTCCACCAATTACCACTACCTCTCCTTGGAAAGTAACCGTTGATGTTCCACCCCTAGGAGTTGGTAGATTACTAGTAGCAGGTAAAGTCGACCAAGTTCCCGCTGAGAAATCATAGACATCAACCTCTTCCAAGCGAGGATCGAAGACTCCTCCAGGGCCACCTGATAATCGACCTCCAGCTAGATACAATTTGCCGTCGGATACGGTAGAATGGAAGTGATCCCGCGCATTTGGCGCATCAGCCAATGGAGTCCAGGTGTTGGTAGCTGGATCATATTCATCAAACCAAGGTACATATCCACCAGCATGCCCTACTGTATTACCTCCAGCCACATAAAATTTATCATTATAGACGACCAAACCCGCAGATCCTCTTCGGCGTGCAGCGGGGATACTAGGTCCTTGAATCCATTCATTGTTAGCAGGATCATAGATCCAAATAAACTCTTCTGGGACTTCATTTGGAAAGTTGTTATCAGCAAAAGCGCCTATCACCCAAATCATACCTTGATAGGCGGTAGCTTGGAAGTGGTTAAACTGTCCTGGTCCATTAGATATAGTAGACCAGGTATTGGTATTATAATCGTATACTTCAACAACATTGGGACTTTCACGGCCACCAAATATGTAGAACTTATCCCCGACCTGAACCATAGAGTTCTCATGGCGTGGAATGTGCTCCGTAACATTGGTAATGTTAGTCCAAGTATCTGGAATACCCCCTGTAGTGGTAATCGTCCAGACAAAAGATACCGTTTTGGCATCACTGTTGAACTCATCATTATCATCTACGGTAACAACTACATTATAAGGGCTGTTATTGGCCGCTCCCGCATCAATAGTACCGCCAATCAAGCCGTTGGTAGGGTCGATAGACACGCCAGCAGGTAGGCCAGAAGCTACGAAGCTTAGATCTCCATCGCCACCAGATGCCACTACTGTTATGTTGGCATTATCTCCTTCCTGGTTGGTCTGATTTGGAACGCTTTGCACTTGAATGGCAACACCTGTATTCCCTCCCTTAATGATCTCAATACCACTGATCATCGGGCTCTGCAGGTTCCTTACAAACTCAATAGAAAGAATTCCATCAGCGGTAGATGCATCCACTTCAATCACCGTACCAAGATCGGGACCAGGGTTAGCGGATATATCTATATTCGTCGTTTGTGGATAAAGTACATTATCAATCAATACATTAAATACACGCTGTCCCGGTTGGGCCGTTCCACTATATGTATCTCTAAAGAAAAGTCGAACTTTATAGTCTCCAGGATCGACCACATTAAAATTGTAGGTCATATTGATGTCAGGCTCCGGATCGTCAATATCCCAGCGTTCCCATTGGAAAATCTCAAAAGGCGTAGAAGATTGAATTTCGGGGCTTACGCCATTATCCCAGGAAGAAGGAGGACCAAATGCCACATTGTTTTCGGCATTGACTTCAAATCCATCGGTAGCCAGGGTAACATCAATATCTGTAACCCAATCCGATCCATCGTCTATAGACGCTAAGGTGCTGCCACCAGCATTCACTCGAAATATTACCTCGCCGTCGGCTACATCCTGCTCTGTCTTCACATTTAAGAAGTCCCAACTGGCTGCAAACTCAGGGTTTGAACCAGAGGTACCAATGATACCTACTGCTAAAGGAATATTAGAGTTTTGTAAAGCCGAAAGCAATGCTCCGGTAGCAGTGAAGGTACCTCCTATGTTATTGGTAGTAGTACCTCCATCTTGTGAGTAAGCGGCTTGTATCACTCCCGTAGCTGGGTCTATTTCGAAGAAAAGATCAAGGTTAGAAGAAGGGATAGCTATACTTGCCGTAGGTAAGCCCGCGAGCGCTACATCATTGTTCTCTCCCTGAACCTCTAAACCTCCGTTGGTAAGAATGATCTTTATATAGTTGTCCTGAAAGCCGGTACCAATATAAATGCCTTGGGACTCTCCAACTGCAAAATTGTGAAAGGGAGTCAGCATCCGGCTGGAAACGATGATTTTCCCAGTATTAGCATCTACATTTACACCATATTGATAGGCCTTTTCCTGATTGTTGCTACCAGCGTCTCCGCTAGTCTGGTATATCGTAACAGCTCCAATCGCTCCCCCCAAAATGTCATCAATATCACTATTGGAGGCATCTGGATCATCCAACCAGTTCAAGTAATTAGGGTTGGGATCACCATTATTCATCACCCCAGTCATACCTAGGCCTTTATAACCTTTCAATAGACTCTGGTTGTTGAATAGTTCATTAGTAACTGGGATATTGAATGGTTCACCCATTTGAAAAGGATCAACCTCATCGTTGATTCCATCATTATCGTCATCTAGGTCAGTTAAATCTGACACCTTATCATCATCAAAATCATCAGGCTTACTGTTGGCCGAGCAAAGATCCGTACCGTTAGCATCTTCGTCCGCATTGGTAAAACCGTCACTATCGTTATCTCCTTGCGGGTCATAGCCAGCTTCCCCAGGTAGAATACATTCGACTGGTCCAGAGTTAGGTTCCAGAACCACAATCTTATCATTAAAGGTACCTACCCAGATCGTACCGGGAAATGGATCGTTATCACCATTACAGGTAATCCCTAATGCATTCGCATCACTCCCTAAGCCAGTGACCCAACCTTGCTCCTTACTGACTAGATTCCCATTTGCATCTACAACAATCCGGTGGAGTGACCCATTACTTCTACCAATAATCAAGTTCCCTTTCATATCGCCAGAGGCTGTGTATTCATCGATACCATTGGAGTTGTTCAGTAAGGTTGTCACTAGTTCATCACTTGGCCCATCGGGATTGGCTGCTCCAGTTAAACGATAGTCTCCTTCGACTGGGTTGGCCTCAGAAACGGGTACCGGTGGCCAGTCTACAGGTAGGGATCGAGTAGAAAAGTTTGGATCATTAACATTTAGAATAGAGTTCCTGAACCAATCATCCGTGTAGGAATTCCCATTGGAATCACCTGGATCTGAGGAATGCGACCCTTTAGTAAATAAGCCCGCACCATTTGGGTTAGATCGGATCGGGTTAGGATGCCCTCCGTAGAAACTCCCAAAAGTATAGGATTGCAAGTTATTGGTAATCAAAGTAAGGTGATCCTGGTTGACGATAGGCCCCTCTCCGCCGTCAGCGGTGGAACTTCCAGGCTCTCCTACCCTATAGTTGTTCGTTGCATTTCCTCCTACACCTTCATTTTCTGGAAAACCTCCCCAACCTGCATTGGCTCCATTATCTGTAACATAGAGAGCTCCATCTTCCGTAACCACTAGGTCATAGCTATTTCGATAACCCGGAGAAAGTATCTGAACAGGGCCTCCAGGCACTATCTTAGCTTGATTTAATCCATCATTACCTCCCCAAGGGTCACCAACGTCAATTCCATCATATCCTGCTTGATTAGGATCAATAATCCCATTAACATTAGGTCTTGTTGGGTCATCCACAGTTGGGAGCGTGTACTTATAAGATCTAGTACCAGCAGTCTTCGTAGACATGCCATCTATTTGATCTAGATTGATGGCCAAGATCGCAGCTGAAAGTGCATATTCTGTGGTCCAAGCAAAATTTTGTGATGGAGATCCAGCATTGGTTTGCCCTCCTGAACATAGAAGTAGATAGTTCGTGCCATTTATCGTCGCCAATTCCAAACCATGGGATGCATGGTTCTCTTCGGAAGCAGGCAATCCACGTACCAAATCCATAACACTCCAAGAGGAACCAGTCCAAGTCAAGCGCGTGATCATCCCAGAATTGGTGTCTTTATTGATATCTCCGCCAGGCCCGCCAGACCAAGGGTCACTTGATGCGACATAGATAACAGGGTTAGAAGCTGTACCGGCAACAACCAGGGAAGTTACCTGCCGCTCATCCTTTGGGTTAAAATCCCCATCATCATCATGATTTGGAATATTATAGACGTCCAACAAGGTTTCTTCATTCGTTACTCGATAATTGTTAGGGCCATCCTTGGTAATCGTGTAAATCTTAATTCGCCCATACAATTCAGCAACGTACAGCCTTCCATCCGGACCAAATTGCAGATAAGTACTTAGGTCCACGGATCCTGGACCAAGGTTAAGGTTACTTTGGGTAAAGGTAGTTTGTGCTTGGCCCGATTGCCAGACAAACAGGAGGAGGGAGGTTATAATCGTTAAAGCCTTCGCCCCTCTAGTAAAGCTCTTACTAAAAATCGGTGTAAAGATCCTCATAACGAAACAGGTTTCAAATAAGTTAATAACTAGAACAACTAAATGACGACTACCGGGGAAATGTGAACAACAGAAGAGCATGTACCTTGATACATACTCTTTCTAGTTAGTTCCTTTTTAACCTTGATTCGGTCCATTGACTACATTTTAAGGAGTCGAATCGTCTCTTTTTCATTGTCGTATTGCAATGTCATCCAATAAATTCCGGCGGGCCAATCAGATCCCGCCAATATCTGTTGTAGGTTATTTTTCCCTTTGTATTTATATCTTATTTGACCTCCGGGGCCAAATAGGGTTAACTGTACCTCTCCTTCAATTCGGCTAGGTAATTCAACACGAAACTGATCTTGAAAAGGATTAGGAAAGGCACGAGCCTGAGCACTTTCTGTCGCGCTTTCTAGGAAGGATGGATCAGGCTCAAATGCTAGACTATCTGTTGCCACAGTGTCCGTACTAGTAGTGCAGGACCACCTCTTAATCTCTCCGGTCAAAGTAGTGATGTAGGTATTTCCATCATTGTCGCAGGTAATATCTTGAGCTTGTTCACTAGACATGGTCTCCCAGTCTACGCCATTAAATCGCAACACTTGATTTTGAAAGTCTACCACCCAAGGTAAACCGTTCGTATCTACATCAATACGCTTAGCCACACTGTTGGGTAACTCGTTCCAAGTGCTACCATTCCATTTGTTCACTGTATTATCATTGGCTACCATGTATACACTGCCATCGGCACCACACCCAATGTCGATGCCTCGACCAGAGATTCTATCCCATGCTGCATTGGCTCGCATGTATATGTAGTTAGTAGCGGATATCACGAAAGGAGTGCCATCGCTAGCTATATCTACTCGTTTACCAGCACCGGCAAAGCCAGTCCATGTCACACCAGTCAAACTCTCATAGATTACCCCGTCACTGATGGCGAATAAACCACCATTTGCTCCAACTCCCACATCCTGAACCCCGCCCAGGATTTTCCGCCATTCCCCTTCTGTATAGGTTAACAGATCTCCACGGACGTTAACGCCCCAAAGCTGATCTTCAGAGGATCCGCTGATTTGGCTTAACTCTCCGGGGAAATCACTCCAAGCACAGCTATAGTCAGTTCCACTATTTTCAGTTTCGAAAGCTTCTGTGACAAAGACACCTCGTCCGTGAGTTGCCGCCATAATCCGTTTATTGCGAGGATTATACTGTAACATATCCGTGCGAACATTAGCCATACCCTGGTTCACAGGAACCCAATTCGTATGCACCGATTCCAACTCATCTGTTCCCCATACACCAAGTTCCGTAGCCAATAATACCGATCGATTGTTGCCGGGAAGGAAAATGGCCCAGCGTACCGGCATATCAGGAAGGTTACCCTCTACAGGTTTCCAAAGTTGACCTCCATCCATCGTTTCCCAAACACTGATCACTCCATAGTTGCTGTATGTCACCAATAAATGATCTTCATTGGTTTCATCGACTGCAATACAGGATACGTAGCCTTCACCAGTTTTGATTACCGTGCTTTGCGGAGTATCTGTGTTAGCCTGATCTATTTTTATCACATTCCCATGCCCCAATCCAAAATAGACTCGACCAGCCACATTGGGCGAACATGCCACAGCTGATATCTGATCGCCAGCAAACAAATCTATTGGAAAGACTTGAGTCTTATTGGTTCGTCCAACATCTGTTATCCTTGCAAAACGATTTGGATCATGAGCTGCGTAAAGAATGTTTAGTTTGCTGTCATAATCAGTTGGATTGATGAAGCGTCCATCTGACCTGCCAATGGTTACTTTTCTTCTGTTCTGCCACCCATCACCAGTGATCCAATAGAAATTATAGAGATAGGAGCTGACTTGGATAAACCCAAAATCTTGATCGATATGGGTAAAACCACCGTCTCCAATATTGACCGCATCAGTATACCAGTTCTCAGGATCGGTAAACTGGCGAGTCCCATTATCTTGGGTACCTCCCAACATGTAATCTTGGTCAAACGGGTGAAGTGCCCCAGAGTAGAATTGAGTTACATTATAGCCCTTGTTACGGTCCACCACATTAGGAACTTCGCTGCTCCCATCTGTAGTTAACCAAACACCTCCATCATTAGCGAAGAGAATGAAATCTGAAGATCCATCAGCGAAAAGAATCGCGTGTTGATCTGCATGGACATACTGATGGGCTGTACCGCGATCATGCGTAAATTGCTTAAATGTCCGTCCTCCATTTTTAGAGAGATAAAGGTCAACTCCTCCAATAAATAAACGATCAGCATCATTAGGGTCTACTGCCGCAATAAGATTATGCCAAGCCTGCCCTCGGGTAAAAACCCTTCTAGTGGTAGTCTTGGGTATCGGCATCGAAGCCCAATCACGCCCTCCGTTTTCGGAGCGGAACATGTATTCGCAATCATTGGAATTGAGCCCTTGCGCCAAAAAGTAGATACGATTGGCATCGGAAGGTGCAATCGCTACCTCAATTCGGCTATAGTCACCTTGCGCGGGCGTTATCTCTTGCCAAGTCCCATTTCTGCCACGATCTATTCCATGTTGATTATAATCCGCCTTCCAAAGGCTTCCATTAGAATGGATACCTAAGCTCGCATATAAGCTTTGGTCAGGGCCAATTTCGAGATCAGCAGCTCTATTTGTGGCACCGGTACCCACTCCTTGCCCCAAAACCTGCACCCAACTTAGGCCTTGGTCGTCAGACCGCATCACCCCGTTCAAGCGGGTGCTCGCAAAGATTACTCCTTGCTGATCTACTACAATATCTAAAACATGGGAAAAGACTTCAGATCGAGTTATGGGAAGTTGTTCGAAGGTCAGGCCACCATCTGAGCTGGCCCAGATCCCAAAGCCCTTCATGCGCTCATCCTCTCTAAACCAACCTTCCCCCGTCCCTACATAAATCCTGGCAGGGTCGTTGGGAGCTTGGGCGATGCAGGTGACCATTAAGTTTGCCCAGAAGTCATCAATTGCAGTCCAGGTAATGGCACTGTCTTGTAGATTGGTAGTTCGCCAGAGGCCTCCACTGACCCCTCCGGCGATCAAAGTGTTTCTGGTATTATCCGTTATATCCAACAAAATAGCCCTAGTGCGACCGGCTATGTGATCCGGTCCACGTTCTTTCCATTCGATAGCGGCAACGCCATCTTGGAGACCATCTTTTGCTAGTACAATCTGTTGTTTCATTTGTTTTACTCCACGGTATAATCTGTCTTTCGGAACATCATTAAGCTGAGGGTCCATCGTCATCAATCGCTCCTGTTCTCCTGAAAGATCAACTCTTGCGTTCTTGGGTATCTTCTCAAATTCGTTACTCTTATGACAAGCGCCCAATGTAAATAGAAGGCAGATTGCCCAAAATGTGTTATTCATAGTTTTGCATTACAAATAGATGGCAAGGGGTACCATCATCGTACTAAATCTTATCTGTGGACCTAAATAGTAGACTGAACTAACGGTAAACCATTAGTGCCTAATTGGACAGGGGGGGTGTCGATATATAGTTGACCTGAAGCTCTGGATAGACCGGGGTATCGAAATGGCAATAGACTACCATTCTGGCCTTTTGTATTAGGGAGATTTCATGAAAATGCTTGGGCAAAAATCGTATTTACAAGGGGGGGGAAGTCAAGTTCAATGTATCGCTAATTAATATATCTAATTTTTATAAATGTAAATATATGGATTTTTTTAAATTCTTTGAGCCTTGACGTAATATTTAGTATCAGGAAGTTCCAAAAATGCTTACTTAGACAGTTTATCAGTCTTTCTAGAGCTTAGATCTTGCGTATTTATTACTGATCTTAGGGCTAAGGACACATAACTGAACCCCAAAGATCATCGATCTATGACTCGTATTCTATGAAAACATACGTGGAAATAAGGGGGGAAGTTGCCTTTTTGGTCAAAATTTCATCTGGAACGTTAAGAAAGCTCCTCATCGTAATAATGAGTGGCATCAAAAAGCAACATATCTAGGATATCCTCCTCCTTTTGCCGGCGATCAGCATCCCAATTTAGATAGTCCTGCAAATCTTGCATTATTGTAGCTCTAACCGCAGCAATACTGCCGATATCAAAGTACAATCTACCTGTTCTTCGTACAAAGAAATCACTCGCACTATTGACCATTTCATGGTGTGTCGTAAACCAAGCCTCAGCTCTGGCCAAAGCGATGCCGGAATCAACAGATTGAAATTCTGACATCTTATCCAAGATGACTTGACTCTGGTCGCCATAAACTGTTGCCAAATACCAGCCATAATAGGAATCCAAACCCCGATCACTCATTTCCTTTTCCAGCTTCTGGACATAGTGTTGAACTGCTTTTGCACTCGGAAAGGGTTTATTCGTCAAGTGCACTTCCTTAGTGCGGCAGGGACCAAAGCTTTTATCTGATACGCTCGACAACTGCTCCGAAACCAGATCTACAATTCGCTGTGCCATTTTGCGATACCCCGTAAGCTTGCCTCCTGCAATGGAGATTAGACCAGATGGGGAAAGGAATATTTCATCCTTACGAGATAATTCAGAGGGAGATTTTCCATCTTCATGGATCAGTGGACGGAGGCCGGCCCAATTGGAGATCAGGTCCTCAATAGTCAAATCAATCGAAGGGAAAGCATTATTAACAGCATTTAAGAGATAGTCTGCATCGGCTTTTGTTACTACAATTCGGTCGAGTCGACCTTTATAAGTGGTGTCTGTTGTTCCGATATAAGTTACCTTTCCTCTTGGAATGGCAAAAATCATACGACCATCCGGAACATCGAAATAGACCGAATGTTGGAGAGGGAGCTTTTCCTTGGGAACTACGATATGAACGCCTTTGGTCAGATGTAATCGCTTCCCAGATAATGAACCGTTCAGTTTTCTAACGCGATCCACCCAAGGGCCACCAGCCGATACTACTTTTTGGGCCTTCACGGTAAAGGACTCTCCTGAGTGCGTATCTTTACATTGCACACCCGTAATTTGATCCTCTTGATAGATGAAGTCAACTGCTTCGCAGTAATTTAGTGCCTTGGCACCAAATTGCGCAGCCCGCTTAATCATCTCAATTGTCAATCGAGCATCATCCGTTCTATATTCAGCGTAAAACCCACCGCCCTTGAGTTTTTTTTCATCTAATAAGGGCTCAAGGTTCAAGGCTTGCTTCTTAGAAAGCATCTTCCTTCGGTCATCTCTTTCAACCCCTGCCAGAAGATCATATACTAACAATCCAAAGGAGGTTGCCCATTTTCCGTAGGTCCCGCCCTTGATTAGTGGAAGTAACATCTTTTCAGGTAACACGAGATGCGGAGCCAATTTATGTACGACAGCACGTTCGGTACCCGTTTCACGCACAAGTGGAATATCAAATTGCTTTAGATAACGTAATCCACCATGAATTAACTTGGTAGACTTACTACTCGTTCCTGAAGCAAAATCACGTTTCTCCACCAAAGCAACGCTCATACCCCTCGAAGCCGCATCCAAGGCGATACCACATCCTGTTGCCCCTCCACCGATCACCAATAAGTCAAAATAGGTATTCGAGAGGGCCTCGATTTCTTCTTTTCTATTTACTGCTGAAAAAGACACGACTTCCTGAAGATTCATACTGACGTTTTTCATCATTAAAGGCTCCGTTCATATCCAGTCACAAGGCTTCTCTACCCTGTTTATCGGATTGCCGCAAATTTAGTTACATCCATCCAATTGTAGAACGCGTTCTAAATAAAATTGTTCCTTTCTGGTGTTTTACAAGAGATGCTTTACATAGCCTTAACAATACTAGGTTTTATTAAGCTGAAATGCGACTATGATTTGTACTAGATATCAAAGGCTTACGCCTAAATATCACTAATTCTTGCCTGCATTATCTTGAGTCGGAAAAACTAGGTATGAGGGAAGAAACTGGCTAGCGCTCGGCTCCACTAGTCAGAATCAAGCTCCCACAAGGGCTTAGAGGTGGGTAAACGAAAACGCAATAGGAAGCAGAAGCCTTTGATCTATAGGCCCTTGATTAGGGCAACTCTGCCTATGGTCGAATGGTGCTAATCAAATCAGCTTCAACCATTCGTTTTTCCCACCACTTTCGGTTAGGGCTTACAATTTCTCCATTCTCTCGGAGATACTTTTCGATCATCAAACTGGCTATAGGGGCAGCGTAAGTTCCTCCCCAAGTACCATTTTCCACGTAAACGGCTATGGCGATTTTAGGCTTGTCCTTAGGCGCAAAGGCGAAGAAGATCGAATGATCTTTTCCATCACGCTGATTATTCTCGGCAGTACCTGTCTTTCCACAAACTACGATATCCGGAATGTAGGCACTTGTAGCTGTACCACTGGTAACTACTCTTGCCATTCCATCAATCACTGTTTCAAAATGCGTTTTATTGATCTCTAGTTCTACCCTTTCGGCGGAGTTATCGAATACAATAGCAGGTTTATCTTCAGGTACAATGCGCTTGACCAAGTGTGGCTTAACATAAAAACCTCGATTCCCGATCAAGGCTGCCATATTTGCCATCTGCAAGTTAGTCATTAAGAGCTCCCCTTGGCCAATCCCCAAGGAACGAATCCAAATAGATTTCCAGTTGGATTCATTGGCATAAACCTTTTCTGAAAAATACTGGGAGGAGGGATAGTTGCCAACCTGCTCTCCTGGGAAGTC
The DNA here is from genome assembly GCA_913057785.1 of uncultured Lewinella sp. GTDB lineage: Bacteria > Bacteroidota > Bacteroidia > Chitinophagales > Saprospiraceae > DT-111. The sequence goes on from CAJXPD010000003.1 coordinate 54,519, forward strand.
AATCCCGAGTTTATGTCCCAAGCCAAAATCCTCCAGGTATCCGTTAAAATGATCCAAACCTAAGGAAGGTTGCTGCGCACCTGCTTGATCAACAATCCGGCGGAATACATTGACAAAATAGGCATTACAAGAGTGTTGGATAGCAGATGCTACGGAAGTGCAAGTTTCATGGTAATGACAGCCAGTCAACTTTTGTCCATTCACGTAATAGCCTCCTTGACAAGAAATTGTCGTCTTGGGGGTAATTAGCGTATCTTCCAAAGCCACCAGTGCCACCAAGGGCTTAAATAGAGATCCTGGAGGATACTGCGCCATGAGACTGCGATTAAAGAGTGGGTTCAAAGAATCCTTTTGCAATTTGGCGTAAGTCCTACCACGATCTTTATTGATTGTCAGCTCATTAGGGTCGTAGGTAGGAGTACTCACCATTGCGAGGATTTCGCCTGTTTCCGGTTCGATCGCTACGATACTGCCAATCTTATTGGACATTAATCGCTCACCATATTTCTGTAGGCGTAGATCGATGGTAGTATGCAAATTACTACCTGAAACGGCAGGAATATCGCTATTGCGATCATTGTAATCCCCTACTTCTCGCCCCATATTATCCTTCAATACCAACCGCAAGCCCTTTTTACCTCTTAAATGCTCTTCATATTGCTTCTCTAAGCCACTGGCTCCAATATAATCTCCCAGTGCATACACCTGTAGGGAATCATTACCTTTCTTTTCATCCAATTCCTTAATCTGTAACTCCTTGCGGTTAACCTCTCTAATATATCCAAGTAAGTGCGGTGAGGTAGCATGCGGATAGCCCCTAACATTTCTTACCTGTGGAAAAAATCCTGGAAATTCATACAGCGTTTCTTGAAAGCGCGCATACGTTTCGACTGAAATCTTATCTAGGAAAACGTAGGGTACCGACTTAGAATAGCGGACGTCTCTCCAGTTTTTATTCAAGCGCTTCGTAAATTCAGTCTTCGTAATACCTAACAGATTGCAGAATTTGACTGTATCCATTTCCGGATCCACCTGATTATAGGTCACCATCAAATCATAGATATAGTCATTATTCACCAGTAAGCTATCATTTCGATCATATATTAAGCCCCTGGAAGGGTACATTACGTACTCCCCTATTGTGGCCGCATCAGCTTTAGTACGGAAAGAACTATCCCATAGCTGTAGCTGTGCAGCTTTGAAGATCAGCATTAAGGCCCCAATTATAAAGACCCAGCGAATATAGATGGCTCTATGATTATTCGAATTTGTCAAAGCTTACTATTGAGAAGGTCTAAAGATCAACATATAGATCAATATAAAGACCATAGATAATATATAGGTAAAAAAGCTCTTCTGCAAGATTTCCAGAATTTGAGCCGGAACAAAAACCTCCATAGTAAAATAAAAGACCACATGGCAGGCCAGCAATATGCTCAAATACCTAAGAAACCAGGGTAGCCCTAAGTCTCTTATCGTAGGAGTTGAGGTAATCTTATACCCATCCCTAGGAACCATCCAGTCCAGTTTAATGATCACATCGCGCATATAAGCGGTAAACACCAAGGCGCTCGCATGCACACCTGGAGAGTCGTAGGCCATATCGATTAATAATCCAAAGGCAAATGCAATTAACAACAATAAGGAACGGGGCGTTCGAAAGGGAAGTAACAGGATGAATAATGGATAGAATAGGACATTCCAATAGAAGAAGCCTTCCCAACCTGTTGAAAGCCGCTTCAGGAACAAAACTTGCAGCAAATAGAAGAATACACACCGAAGTACATTAGCGACAATTCCCTCCATAATATTACTCTTCCTCTAGTTCGGATAAATCGTTCTTCATTAAATTTTTGATCGCATAAGCATATCGAATAGCCCTTAGATCATTTGTAAGCTTAACTTGTATAAAATGACTAGATGCCCCCGGTTTTTTCGTGATATCATCGATCTTGCCGATCATTATATCTGGGGGGAATAGGATAGAATACCCGCTGGTCATCACCGTGTCACCAATGTCAGGCGTATGGTGTGTAGGAATATCTTGCAGGATCATATGAAAATAGTCCTGTTCATCTGGATCCCAAGTTAATGAACCAAATAAACCAGTTCCCTTAAGTTTGGCACTGATTCTCGCATCGGGATGGAAAATTGTCATAACCCGAGAATGATAATTGGAAGCACTCCGGACTACTCCAACAATTCCCTGATCATCCACTACGCCCATATGTGGTTCTACTCCATGTTTCTTTCCTCGATTCAGGGTGATGAAGTTTCGTCTTCCTAAAAAGGTTTTACTTACAACATCCGCATCTATATAGATAAAATGCTGCGCCACCGTATCAAAGGAAGCATAAGTCGTGTCCAAATCTCGGTACATCGCATTCCCCTCTTGTGTACGCAAACGAGCAACTTCCGCACGCAGACGCTCCACTTCTTCGTTCAAGTGCAGATAATCTTCAAACTCATCTGCTGTTTCAGATAAGTTCCCCATATACTTGTTGGCAGAACTTAAGGCGACTTGTTGCTGATAACTATTGAAGCGGATGATCAAAGCAAAGCAAATGACCTCCAAGAGAAGGAAGAGTGCAAATCCACTAAGTTTGGAAAAGGCTTGAAGCAGATTACTCATATACTTTTGCCGTTATTATCCTCTAAGTGATGGAACCGTACCCTTTATTGATCTACAGGTTGGCAATTATCTATACACTCTTTCTATCGATCAAGAAAGAAAAGCGTTCAGTATTCTTCAAAGCGATACCCGTACCACGAACAACAGCTCGTAAAGGGTCTTCCGCAATATGAACATCCAATTTGGTCTTTTGAGAGATTCTCTTGTCCAATCCTCTCAAGAGCGCACCGCCACCAGTAAGGTAGAGGCCTGTGCGATAGATATCGGAAGCCAGTTCAGGAGGTGTTGTTTCTAAGGCACGTAAGACAGCATCCTCAATTTTGGAAATTGATTTATCTAGGGAATGTGCAATCTCACTATATGAAACTTTGATCTGCTTAGGTATTCCTGTCATCAAATCACGTCCATTAACAGCGTAATCTTCCGGGGGAGTCTCCAATTCGTGCAAGGCGGAACCGACATGAATCTTGATCTGCTCAGCGGTACGCTCACCGATCAATACGTTGTGCTGACGTTTCATGTAACTCATGATATCAGCCGTGAACTCGTCACCAGCAGTACGTATGGACTGATCACAAACGATACCTGATAGGGCAATAACTGCAATTTCGGTAGTTCCCCCTCCAATATCAATGATCATATTACCGATTGGCTCTTCCACATCTAGGCCTATACCCAATGCCGCAGCCATCGGTTCGTGTATGAGGTAAGTTTCTTTAGAATCTACATGATCTGCAGAGTCAAAAACAGCACGTTTTTCCACTTCTGTAATCCCAGAAGGGATACAAATCACCATTTTCAAATGAGAGAAGAATCGGCGTTTTGCTCCGATCATCTTGATCATTCCCTCAATCATACTTTCAGCCGCTTGAAAGTCGGCGATTACACCATCCTTCAGAGGCCGAATCGTCTTTATCGATTCGTGTGTTTTTTCGTGCATCTGCATCGCCTTATTACCCACAGCAATCGTCTCCATTGTGCGCCGATTAATAGCGACAATGGAAGGTTCATCCACGACTACATTGCCATCCTGGATAATTAGCGTATTGGCAGTACCCAAATCTATTGCTAATTCCTGCTTGAAAAAACTGAATAATTTCATTAAATCTGTTTCTCCTTTGTACCTGTTTGGAGGTCTTTAACGGCGATCAAAGAATTTATTTTTCAATAAAAAGGCATTCTTAAGCCTTCGGCGCGACCGCCAAACATGCACTTTTAGTTTAGTGTTTCTGTTAAAGCGTGTCTGAGGTGAAGTTTTCTTTGGCGCAAAGCAACGCAAATTTTACGTAAAAAGAAAGGATATTCTCAAGAAAAACAGGGCGTTATAGGAAATCCTTAGTTTTTCATCGGTGCACCTACACTGACCTGCCAAATATCGCCTTCCTGTAAATATTTATTAGCTAATTCCTGTAGTTGTTTAGCTGTTATTTTTCGGGTTGTCTGGACTAGTTTTGAGAAGAAATCTTCTGGCAAATCCTCTAACACGATGGTCTTGATCAATTCACTTGCCTGAAAGGGTCCATCGATCATGGTCAAGTAAGTTCCAATCAGATAATTCTTAACCATCTCCAATTCCTGTTCAGAAACAGCTTTGTTCCTCAACAAAGCAAGCTCTTTAAATATTTCATCTCGCGTTGCTGCAACAAATTCATTACCTACCTCTGTACCAATATATAAATATCCATCAAATTTCATCACATCCAATTGCGAAAAAATGTGATAGGTATACCCCTTGTCCTCCCGAATGTTAGCCATCAACCTGGAGCCAAAGTACCCCCCTAACAAGGCGTTTAGCACAAACATTCCACAGTAGTCCTCATGCTGTCGATTAAATAGTTTCCGGCCCATCCGGAGAGCGGTTTGAATCGTCTCCGGTCGTTCCAAGAAATGTGCCTCAGTAGCGTTCGGCAGTGATGGGAACTTGGTACTAACTTTTCCTCCTCTCCTACTTAATCTACCAATATACTTGTTCAGGGACTGAATATGGGCGGGGGTGGTTTTACCACTTAAAAAGATGGTACAATTGTCAGCGGTAAAGGTCCGATCAAAATGATGTTGTAGATCCTCCCTTTGCAAAGCTGCATAGGTCTCTTCTACGCTGTTGTAGCCATAAGGATGCTTAGATCCAAAAATAAGTTCCGTGATGGTTCGATAAGCTACCACTTCATTCTTGGTAAGGTCCTCCCTCAATAACTGCTGCTTACGCTGCACAAAGGACTTCAATTCACTATTGGAAAAGGAGGGGTTTTCCAAGATATCCGTTAATATGGGTAATACCTGATCTAAATATCTACTTAAGCTGTAGATCACCACATTCCCTGTATCTAGATTGAAGGGTAGGCTTAGACTACATCCATAGAAATCAAACAATTCTGCGATCTCTGAACCAGAATATGTTGCCGTTCCTTCCCGTAGCAAACTCGTCGTAGCTCTTGCTACCAATTGCTTATGCTCAAAGGGCCTACCCGCATCAAAAACCAATTCTAACTTCACCACCTCTTGGGTGCCCATATGTACTTCGTAAACAGGAATTCCGTTATCTAAGCGATGTTTCTGGTATTGGGGAAGTTGCACATCTTCCGGCATCCGAATTTCGGGTGCCTTCGTCCGATCTAGCATCATAATTCAATTTTCTCCTTCTTCGTCTAATCTTTTAAGCATGCAAAGATACGAGATTGCTGCCATCTTTGCTATCATCAACCCACTCCTACCTCAGGAGCATGACATCTCCAGCTACCTCTCTCAATTCACCCCCGGATTGTCGCCATTGTATACGATAAATGTAAACGCCGGTGGCTAAGGGTTCTCCATTGCTTCGACCATCCCAGCCTACCTCAATGTCACGACTAAGAAAAACATGGCCACCCCAACGGTCGAAAACATCTAGCTGGTATTCTTCTAACATCCCAAATGCCAAGGCTGGTCGAAATACTTGATTCACCCCTTCTGGAGCAAATACATTAGGAATAAAGAATGGTGCTATCGGCATGACACAGACCGTATTCGACCTGGAAATTACACTCCGCAGCTCTCCTCCTGGCAATTCGATCCGAGCTTTTGCCAATACGTAATAACAAACCTCTGGACTAGAGGCCCCATCCACACTTACCTGGTCATTTAAAGAAAGCGTCCCACTAGACTCTACACTGACCAGGGTTTCTACCCCATCGACAATACGGTAGATCTCGTATTCCAAAGATTGCTGTAGCCCATTGATATAAGGTGACCACTGCAATTGGTTAGTTGCATCAGTGGAGGCCTCAGCGGTCAAAAAGATCGTTTGAACACTATTGGAGTTCCTCAATTCACCACATCGATCTTCTGTCGTAATTGAAAAAATGGAAAAGCTCTGAGCAGGATCAGTCAGAACGTCAAAGAAGGTATTCTCTGCAGTAAAAGTGCCGTTTACCAACAAGGATTGTAAGGTTGAAACCCCTTCCGTTTCCGATTGTAAATCAGCGGAAAAAATCTCAGCATTTGGGTTGATTTGCCAGTCTACAATGAATTCATTGCTAGGGTTTAAGCTGACATTGAGCAAGTTCAGTTGATCAACAGGATCTACCACAGATATGCTGGTACAAGTTTCATTAGAACTAGATGTCACTTCTGTCCCAGTCTGCCCCGCTACTACCTTAAAACAATAAAGCACCTCTCCCCTAGCCTGATCGAAAACATAACTATTCACGTTTCCAGCCACCGTAGCTATCGGGCTGAAAGCGCCACCGTTTTCACTAAGTAGTATGGTATGATCAGCGATACCTCCATCCCAATTTTGGTAGAGGTTCCAAGACAATTCAATAGCTTGTTCGCAACTATCTAGTGCGTTTGTTTCCAAGAAGATCGTTTCATGCAGAGGAGCCGTAAGACTAGCATTTCCGCAAGCATCAATGGCTACCACAAAGTAAGTTTCCTTTCCCACTTCTGGGCTTGCATTCAAGTCCGTATACATCAAGCCATCGGGTACCGTGTCAATAATGCTAGTTCCCATATTTGTATTGCGCGAAATTACGTAGGCAATTACTTCTGGAGAAGGACTGGCGTCCCATTCCATTACCACTTGACCATCTTCCACACTCACATACCTAAACAGAGGCACTTCTGGGTTTCGATTATCCAAGGTATCGGACTGTGCAGGATTCGTTCCCGGGCAATTGGCAATAGTCTCCATATAGTAAAACCAGGTTGAAATCCCTGCATCGGCGTGAAAAAAGGAGGTTTGCGTAAGATCTGTAATGATGGTAAGCTCGCTGTAAGGTCCGGATTCAGATTCACTCGCTAAAATACGGTAGCCATCCGGGCTGGCGCAACTCACTGTTGGGATATCCCAAACAAGTGTATCATTACTAACACACAACAAAGCCGGAGCTTCTAGCTGCGCACGCAAAGATACCGGCCCAATTACCATTAAAAGGATACCAATAATGAGTAAACGATTCATTGGGTTTAATTTTGTTCATAGGTATTTTCCCTCGACATTAATTGCTTGAATTTTTCCTCAAGCACAGTCATCGGGTATCGGTCAAAAAGGGCATAGGTGAGTGGAGTTTCTCCTAGTTGTTTTTCATAGAAGACAAGACCTAAATTCTTCGCGTAAACTTCTCTGCCTTGCCACTGTGGTTCCATTCCCCCTTGCTCTTTATCGTCTAATTCTACTAACTCTTTTACCTCAAACTCAACACTTGGCAGTTTCTTCTTCTTGAACACATAGGTACTGTCTCCTGTATAACGACGATTTTTGATCAGTGTTGTAACCAGATGAGGTTCATCTGGCGAACTAATCTTTATCTTATAAAGAAACACCCCACCTTCCTCACTCACTTTAAAGGGAAATACATTTCCTGCTAACACCTCTGTATTCAGTGGTTGTTGTCGACCAGTGGAGTCCGTAACAAATAAAGCAAGGTCATTTTGAATCACACCATTGCTTACCATTTCCTCCTTGGCTAACTGACGAGGAATAAGGTCATGTTCATAATACGTGGCTGTTAAGAAAACGCCTTCTTCTTCTATAAAAGAACGGTAATACCAATACACGGGCGGTAAGGAATCATTACCGACAGGTCTATATTCATATACCAAACCATCCTCTAGCTGACGAATAGGGTAATAATAATCCCTAATATCCTTTTTCCCGTCTCGCTCTCCACAAGCTATACAGAAGAATAACAATAGTCCGGTAACACCAAACTTTAAACTAGTGGGCAAGATCCCTGTCCAATCGTATGATTCCATGCTACTTATAAGTATTATCTTTGTAATGAATTTCCAATATTCCTTACCTCTGGAAGGATGGTTCTCTCTTTTCCTAAACCTGTAATCTTAGCAGTTTGTTATGTTTTTGAATGCCAAAATGTCATCTTTCTGGCTATTGGTATGAATTGTGCCCATGATTTTGCCGCAAGCCTACGGTAAAAGATAGACATGCCTCCATACTTATGCTTATCTTTGCGGCACCAATCAAAAGAAATAGAAGAAATTAAAGATATATATGTTTAAATCGATCACCAACTCTCTGAAAAAGGTCTTTGGAACCAAGTACGAAAGGGACGTAAAGACTTACATGCCGATCGTGCATGAAATCAATGAGATCTTCGAAGACCTTCAGAGTTTGAGCAATGACGAACTGCGCAATAAAACGTATCAGTTTAGAGAAACCATTGCAGAACACCTGAGCGGCATCAATGAAGACATTGCTAACATACGACAGCAGGCCGCTGATGAGGAAGATCTGCTCGAAAAGGAAAACCTCTTCGTACAGATCGATGAGTTACTCGAGGAGCGAGATAAACATTTAGAGGTGATCCTCAAAGAAATCTTACCGGAAGCTTTCGCTGTGGTAAAGGAAACAGCTAGACGTTTCAGTCAAAATGAAACCATAGAAGTTACTGCCACAGATCATGATCGAGAATTAGCTTCCAATGCTAACAAAAGCTACATCAGCATCCAGGGCAATACCGCTTCCTGGAAAAACTCCTGGACCGCAGCAGGTGGAGAGATTACCTGGAATATGCTGCACTATGATGTACAGCTCATCGGTGGAATGGTGCTACATGATGGGAAGATTGCCGAGATGGCGACAGGGGAAGGTAAAACCCTAGTAGCTACCCTTCCTGCTTACCTTAATGGACTTTCGGGAGAAGGCGTGCACGTGATCACCGTGAATGATTACTTGGCTCGACGGGACTGCGAATGGGTAGGCCCTATCTTTGAATTCTTGTTCCTAACCGTTGACTGTATAGATAAATATCGTCCTCATTCAGAAGAAAGAAGGAAAGCTTACTTGTCAGATATCACTTATGGAACCAACAACGAATACGGTTTCGATTATCTGAGAGATAATATGGTGAGATCAGTAGATGAAATGGTGCAAAGAAAACACCATTTTACTATGATTGATGAGGTTGACTCAGTTCTGATTGATGATGCTCGAACACCTTTGATCATTTCTGGTCCTGTTCCAAAAGGTACAGAAGATCAAGAATACCTGGCCCTCAAGCCAAAAGTAGAAAACTTAATCGCTGCTCAGCGAAAACTAGCTACCCAATACCTTACAGAAGCCAAGCAACTATTCAAAGAAGATAAAATAGGCTATCAAGAAGGTGAGGCAGGTATGGCCCTCCTTCGTGCTTACAGAGCCTTGCCCAAGTATCGTCCGTTGATTAAGTTTTTGAGTGGAGAAGGAATCAAGGTGAACTTGCAGAAGGCTGAGAACTTCTACATGCAGGAGCAATCCAAGAATATGCACCTGGTAGATGAGCCGCTTCTATTTACAATTGATGAGAAAAATAGAAATGTAGAGTTAACGGAACTAGGCTCTGAATTTTTGGCGCGTGGTAGCGAGGATACCAATTTCTTTATCCTTCCAGATATTGCAACTGGAATGATGGAAATTGATAGTAATGAGGAGCTTTCAAGTAGCGAGTTAGCTGAAGCGAAGAATAAACTCGCCCAAGATTTTGCAGTTAAGTCTAAGCGTTTGCACTCCATTAGTCAATTGCTGAAAGCCTACACTCTATTTGAAAGAGATGATGAGTATGTTGTAATTGATGGTCAGGTCAAGATTGTAGATGAGCAGACAGGCCGTATGATGGAAGGTCGCCGCTATTCTGATGGGCTTCACCAAGCACTGGAAGCGAAAGAAAATGTGAAGGTTGGAGACATCACGCAGACATACGCAACCGTGACCTTGCAGAATTACTTCCGCATGTATCACAAGCTTGCGGGTATGACTGGTACTGCCGAAACGGAGGCTAGCGAACTTTGGGAAATCTATAAATTGGATGTTGTAGTGATTCCTACAAACCGTCCAATCCAAAGAGATGACCAGGAAGACCTGGTATATAAGACAGAACGTGAGAAGTTCAACGCAGTTATCGAAGACATTGTAAAATTAAGTAAGGCTGGTCGCCCTATCCTAGTAGGTACTACCTCAGTTGATGTTTCGGAAAGACTAAGTCGGACCTTGCGTTTACGCGCCATCGATCACAATGTATTGAACGCCAAACAGCACCAGCGAGAAGCCGAGATTGTAGCTGAGGCGGGTAAACCTGGTAAAGTTACGATCGCGACCAACATGGCCGGTCGGGGTACGGATATCAAGATCTCCGATCAGGTTAAGAATGCTGGCGGGTTGGCTATTATTGGTACAGAAAGGCATGATTCTCGCCGGGTTGACAGGCAGCTTCGCGGTCGTTCTGGTCGTCAGGGAGACCCTGGTAGTTCTCAGTTCTATGTGTCCCTGGAGGATCGACTCATGCGTCTATTCCAGTCGGAGCGAATAGCGGGCTTGATGGATAGAATGGGGCACCAAGAAGGAGAAGTGATCCAACACTCCATGGTCACCAAATCGATCGAAAGAGCACAGAAGAAGGTTGAGGAGAATAACTTCGGTATTCGTAAGCGACTGCTGGAGTATGATGATGTAATGAATATCCAGCGGGAAGCGATTTACAAGAAGAGAAAGAATGCTTTGGCTGGCGATCGATTGACGGTGGATCTTGCCAATATGTTCCACTCTCTGTTGGAAAGTCTGGTCTATTCTCATAAGCAAGATGGAGATGTTGAATCTTTCCGCCGGGAAATGTTGAGTATGATTGGGTTTGATCCTAAAATGGAGGCGAGTGATTTCAATGAAGGCCGTGTGGAGGATCTGACCAATGATTTCTACGTACAATTTAATGAATTTTACGATCAGAAATTTAGCCAGATCACTGATGCCTTGATGCCAGCCATTAAGGATGTATACGAAAAGCAGTTCCATCGTTATAAGCGAATTCTTCTACCATTCACTGATGGTAGTTCCCATCCATTAGCTGTTACGGCCGACATCGAAGCGGCCGTCAAAAGTGGTGGAAAATCAGTGGTTCGCGATATTGAAAAAGCAGTTACACTTTCCATTATCGACGAAAAATGGAAAGAACACTTGCGCTCGATGGACGAATTGAAAGAATCCGTGCAAGCGGCCTCTTTCGAACAGAAAGATCCATTAGTGGTGTACAAGATGGAAGCCTTCAACTTGTTTGAGGAACTCATCTTTGTCATTAATCAAAGCGTTACTGCTTACCTCGCCAAAGGATCCTTGCAAGATAACCGTGGTGTGGAACAAGCTAAAGAGCAGAAAACGGATACCAGTAAGATGAGAACCCACCGCACAGGTGAAGAAGAAGCGGCTAGAGCTGCGGCAGAGGGGGTAAGTCAAAATAGATCAAAACCGACCACTTTTAAGAGAGTAGATAAGAAAGTGGGGCGAAATGATCCTTGCCCTTGTGGGAGTGGTAAGAAGTATAAACAATGCCACGGAAGAGGTTAATCTTTCTTTCTAGGTAAAACTTATAGAAAACGAAAGCCTTGACTAATCAGTCAGGGCTTTTGTGTTGTTTATTCTATAATAAGCACACTTTGTTAAGCCTTTGAAAAATTCAATTCTTTAACAACAACACCTGTCTCTCATGTCCAGTGCACACCTTTTCCAGGAACTCTTTGATTACAATAAACATGCTAACGGACAATTCATAAAGCTTCTCACCAGCCTGGAAACCACTCCCGAAAAGGCCATTAGTTTTATTGACCACATTTTCAATGCACATCAAATCTGGTTGAATCGAATCCAATTGGAAGGGCCTAACTTTGGCGTTTGGCAATCCCATCAACCGGATCAGTGGTTTGAACTAAATGAACAGCTACATCAAAGAACGCTGACCTATCTCAACGCAGATCCAGCCAATCGAACACTCGACAGCACCATCACTTACCAAAACTCCAAAGGACAATCCTTCAGTAATTCTTTACAAGATATCTACTTCCATGTGATCAACCACAGCACACATCATCGATCACAAATCGCGCTCCTATTGCGTCAGAACAAGATTATTCCTCCTGGCTCCGACTACATTTTTTATAAGCGGTAAAAGAATTATTCAGCGTATTTGCTAGCCAGGAAAAGGCTTAGTGGCAATGTCCAAGCGGCAAATAAAGGCCATTTTCTGATAAAAACTACAAATTAGGGTAAAATAATTTGGCGTTCAGCTTTATTAAAACTACATTTAAGATAAATATTGCAAGAATGAGTAAACATAGATTAGGCGAATTCGAAGAACTCGTGCTGCTCACAGTTGCTGTTCTCTACGGGGAAGCCTATGGGATCGCCATCATAGATGAGATGGAAAGGCGCTTAGATCGTACAGTTAGTATTGGATCCCTGCAGACTGTTCTTCGCCGACTGGAGAAGAAGGGATATCTCGCTTCGGAACTGGGAGAAGTTACAAAGGTCCGTGGAGGAAAACGGAAGCGGTTCTTCACCGTCACCAACCTGGGGCGCAAAGCCCTGGAAATCACCAAGGATCAACGACTAGACCTTTGGAATTCTATCCCTAACATTGCTTTCGGCGACTAGCATGAAAAATAATCAGTCCAATCACCCACCTAAGCTCTTGCTGCAATTCTTCAGATGGTATTGCAATCCCGACTTCGCCGAAGATCTGGAGGGCGACCTCTACGAACGATTTGAAAGAAGAAGGGCATCAAAAAGGCCCGGATTAGCCAAATGGTACTTTGCTAAGGATGTACTTTCCCTCTTTCGGCCAGGAATAATTCGGTCCCTCTGCCCAAAATCTTTTCTCAACCCTACTGTTATGTTACGTCACCATCTTTTACTGACCTATCGTCAATATCGACGATCCCCTAACACCTTCCTCATAAATATTATTGGTCTTGCTTCTGGCTTAGCTTGTGCCATCTTCATCTTCTTATGGATTCAAGATGAATACCAGATAGATCGCTTTCACGCCAAGGACCAACGACTGTATCAGGTCATGCAAAACTACCCTATAGCAGGTGGTTTTGAAACCACGGAATACCAACCGGGACCATTGGCACAAGCCTTACGAGAGGAATTCCCTGAAGTAGAAAATGCGATTTCAGTTTGCCCTCCACTTGGGAGTGCTGGGAATAAAGGAGTAATATCAACAGCGGAAAACCAAGCCAAAGCCAGTGAGCTGTATGTAGATCCTGAGTTTTTCGAGTTTTTTTCTTTCCCACTAGAAGTAGGAGACCCGGAATGGGTATTAAAAAACAAAGATGCAGTAGTCATTTCAAAAAAACTGGCTAACCAGCTTTTTCCTAGTCCCGAAGAGGCCATAGGGCAGACCATTGAGTGGTTTCGAGAAGATGTAACTATTCCGTTCACCGTTACTGGAGTATTTGACGATATCCCTGCTCAATCTACCTTGCAATTTGATTTACTCCTCTCCTACCCTAGTCTAGCGGAGCATTCGCAACATCTTCGCACTTGGGCCAATAGTGACCCTTATACCTATACCCTTTTAAAGCCGGGTGTTGAAATCGAAGCGCTGAACGACAAAATCAGCACCTATCTGCAGGAGAAGGTTAGTGCCAGTGTAGAGGACCCGAACTATATATTCACCGGAACCGCCTTTGTACAGCCTTTCTCAGATAGATATCTATTCAATCGATATGAGAATGGTAGGCCAGCCGGAGGACGGATCGGCTATGTTAAACTCTTTGCCACAATTGCCTTCTTTCTATTACTGATTGCCTGCATCAACTTCATGAACTTATCCACAGCTAAGGCCATTCATAGAGCAAAGGAAATCGGCGTAAAAAAAGTAATAGGAGCACAGCGCAGCTCCTTAATATCACAGTATCTGACGGAGGCCTTGCTCATAACCCTTCTAGCAGCTATAGTAGCCGTAATCTTGGTTTACACCCTGCTCCCTCAATTCAATGGTATTACTGGAAAAGAAATCGCGTTTAGGCCTACACCAACCATACTTATTGGCTTAATCGCCATTATAGCATTTACGGGCTTACTGGCAGGTAGTTACCCCGCTCTTTACTTGTCAAAGTTCCAACCTGCAAAAATCTTTAAAGGGAAGCTCACCCGCGGACTTCGCGAATATTGGATGAGAAAAGGCTTAGTCGTTTTTCAATTCACGATTTCTCTGGTACTCATCATTGCTGTCATGTTAGTGTACCAGCAAATCGAATTTATCCAAAACAAAAACCTCGGCTACAACAACGAACGAATCCTCACCTTAAAACAGGATGGCAACCTAAGAAACCAATTCCCCGCCTTTAAGAACAGTTTAGAAGCCCTGCCGGAGATCGAAGCAGTAACCACCTTCCGACATGACCTGACAGGAGATTTTGGAAGCACCTCCGGCGTGCAATGGGAAGGCCAGGGGGAAGGTCAACGTATCGAATTTGGGAACTTGGAAGTGGATTACGGCTTGATGGAACTGATGGAGATCCAGTTGGTCGAAGGACGAACGTTTACTCCAGATTTCGCTACCGAACAGAACAAAATCATATTCAATGAAGCGGCCGTTAAAGCAATGGGTTTGAAGGAGCCGATTGGTCAAAAAATCATGCTTTGGGGAGAACCGAGAGAAATTATCGGAGTCGCTAAGGATTTCCATTTCGAGTCCCTCTACGAGAAGGTTAAACCCTGCATGATTCGATTTTCTCCAAACAATGAGAATATATTGGTCAAGCTAAAACCGGGTTCCCCAAAGGCGACAATAAGAGCTATTGAAGAAACCTACCATGCGTTTAATGAAGGGCTCGCCTTTGAGTATCGATTCCTAGATGATGACTATCAACGACTATATGCATCCGAAGAGCGGATCTCTCTTTTATCTCGATACTTTGCAGCCTTAGCCATTATCATCTCTTGTTTAGGCCTGTTTGGGTTGGCAGCTTTCACAGCTGAAAGAAGAGCCAAGGAGATTTCGATTCGGAAAATATTAGGTGCAAGTGCAGCTTCCATTGTCCAATTGCTGTCCAAAGATTTTACGCTTACCGTCCTACTAGCCCTTTTGATCGGCATTCCCATCAGCTATTTACTAAGTCAGTACTGGCTCCAATCCTTCGCCTACCATATTGAGATTCAGCCTTGGTATTTCTTGGGCGCAGGACTGTTGCTGTTGCTGATCGCATGGAGTACAGTAGGTATTCAAACGCTAAAAGCCGCCAAGACAAACCTTATTCAAGCCTTAAAAGATGAATGATCCACGACAACGACAGCCATCTCACTGGGCATTGATCTTCTTTCGTTGGTATTGCCATCCAGATTATGTGGAAGACCTGGAGGGGGATCTACATGAACGGTTTGACCGAAAAAGATTGGCTGAAGGTATGCGCGAAGCTAGATGGGCATTAGTCAAAGACGTATTAGCCCTTTTCCGGCCAGGGATTATTCGACCTCTAAGGATAAATCACCCTTTCATAAATACTGTTTTTATGTTTAGAAATCACTTAAAAATTGCCTGGAGAAATCTCTTCAAGAATAAATTCTTCTCTTCGATCAATATCGGAGGGCTGGCGGCAGGGATGTTGATCCCCATGCTGATTGGCCTTTGGATACATGATGAACTTTCTTTCAATAAGCAATACCCCAATCAGGATCGTCTTGCCTTGGCTATGCAGAACCAGAATCTGAACGGGAAAATTGAAACCTGGTTTAATCAAGCTAGGCAGCTAGAGCCTGAATTGCGCAAGAGTTACGGTCACCTCTTTGATGGCATTGTAACAACTCCGGGTACCTGGACACACTCCATCACCTATCAAGACAAGAAAGTTAAGCAAAGAGGTAGTTATTTCGGGCCAGATATCATTGACATGCTGTCTATCAACCTGCTAAAAGGAAGCCAAGAGAGCATGGAAGACCCCAACGCTATCTTTTTAGCAGCGTCCTTGGCAGAATCGATATTTGGCGAGGAAGACCCTATGGATAAGCCACTCATTTTAGGGCAGGACTTAGCGGTTACGGTTAAAGGCGTGTACGAAGATTTACCTAAGAATTCAGAGTTTCAGAACTTGTTTTTCATTGTACCCTGGGAAAGATATTTCCAAAATGCCAACTTGGAAGAGCGCACAGGTTGGGGGAATAGTTGGTTCAATGTCTTTGTGCAAGTAGCTAAAAATGTCAGTATGGAGGAAGCCTCATTGGCCATCAAGAATGCCAAATACGACAACATTGAGAAGGACTATGCCGAAAGAAATCAGCCCGCTATTTTCCTACATCCTATGAAGGATTGGTATCTGAGGGGAGAGTTCGAAAATGGGAGAAATGCTGGGGGTAGAATAGAATATGTTTGGTTATTCGGGATCATAGCTGTTTTTGTCTTACTATTGGCTTGCATCAACTTCATGAATCTAAGTACAGCAAGGTCCGAGGAAAGAGCCAAAGAGGTAGGTATCCGAAAAACCCTAGGGTCGATCCGAAGCCAACTCATCAGTCAGTTTTTCAGTGAATCATTACTCATTACATTACTCGCCTTTGTCATTTCCATTGGCTTAGCTTATATCCTCTTACCCACCTTTAACGAAATCGCCGATAAAGAACTACAGCTCCCCTGGAGCAACCCAGTTTTCTGGTTGTTGGGCATTGGTTTTGCCTTACTCACGGGCTTAATTGCAGGAAGCTATCCCTCCCTATACCTGTCCGCCTTTAAACCTGTCAAAATCTTAAAAGGAACCTTCAGGGCAGGTCGCTTGGCCAGCTTACCACGTAAAGCCTTAGTTGTAGTTCAATTCACCGTATCCATAAGTCTTATTATCGGAACGATTTTCATTTTCCGTCAGATTCAACATGCGAAAGATCGTCCAATAGGATATAATAGAGACAACCTCATCCGCGTACCCATCAAAGACGAAGCCATCATCAAACACTTGCAAACCCTCCGGGCAGATTTGCTAAATACCGGCATGGTTGAAGAAATGGCGGGAACAGACTCTCCTATAACATCCACGGGTGTCACCAATGGCGGATTTGACTGGCCAGGAAAAGACCCAAATGCTAGCAATGACTTTACTTCCTTGCGCGTCACTTATGAGTTTGGAGATATGGTAGATTGGGAGATCATTGCGGGTAGGGATTTTTCGCGTGATTTTGCCAGCGATAGTACCGGCTTTATTCTCAATGAGGCAGCAGTAGAATACATGGGTGTCGACGACCCTATCGGTATGGTAATGCGTCGAGGAGATGACGTACACAAGGTAGTAGGGGTTGTGAAAAACTTAGTTACACAATCACCCTATGCCCCAGTGCGCCAGACTTTATTCATGCTACATGAGACCTGGCTGAATTATATAAATATCAAATTGAAGGCAGATAGTCCTCCACATGAAGCATTGACTACGATTGAAGCCATTTTTAAAAAGTATGATCCCGCTAATAGCTTCGAGTACACCTTTGCAGATGAGTCCTACGCCCGGAAATTCGATGATGATGAACGGATTGGCAAACTAGCTTCCTTCTTCGCCATACTGGCCATTTTCATTTCCTGTCTGGGTCTTTTTGGCTTAGCAGCTTATGTTGCTGAAAGGCGCAAAAAGGAAATTGGAATTCGGAAAGTCTTAGGCGCATCTATCCTGAGGCTCTGCCAAATGCTCTCAAGAGAATTCATCAAACTAGTTCTAATTTCTTTCATCATAGCTACTCCCATTAGCTACTTTTTAATGAACAGCTGGCTCGAAGAATTTAGTTATCGAACAGATCTATCCTGGTGGGTCTTTGCGGTGGTTGGAATACTTTCGATGGTTATCGCATTGACAACGGTAGTCTTCCAAGCCTTACGTGCTGCTTTGATGAACCCCGTAAATGTAATCAAGAGTGAATAATCGTCCTCCATCACCACCGTCGTGGGCCTTAAGATTCTTTCGCTGGTATTGTAACCCGGAGTTTGTAGAAGACCTCGAGGGAGATCTACATGAGCGGTTTGAAAGGAACCTCACGCGGATTGGTCCACAGCAGGCACGGTGGAAATTCATCAAAGATGCCCTATCACTTTTTCGAAGAGGAATTGTTAGAACGCCGCGTTTCCCCGCGGCCACAACTGCCATTGACATGTATCAACACTATTTCAAAATAGCTTGGAGAAATCTCAGGAAGAATAGGTCTTTTAGTATCATCAACCTAGGAGGTCTCGCAATAAGCCTTAGCTGCTGTCTTTTATTACTTCTTTATATCGTAAGTGAATCTAGTTTTGATCAACATCATGAAGATGCGGATAAGCTATTCTTGGTAAACAGCAAGGTCCTTACCAACAATGGAAAATCAGAGCCCTATCCCAAGCTTTCTGCCCCATATCGGCAAGCCTTGGCCGACGAGTTCCCAGAAGTGGAGGCCAGCACCCGACTCTGGGTAAACTTCATAGATAACGAAGCTTTATTACAGGTGGACCCGGCTGCGGGCCCTCCAAAGCTTTTCTACGAACCTAAAGCTTATCATGTTGATCCCAACTTCTTTGAACTCTTCACCTATGAATTTAAGGAGCAATTAGCTGAAGGCCAGCTCTTAGAAAAACCGAATAGTGTAGTCATTTCAGAACAGCTTGCACAAAAGTTATTTGGAGCAAAATCGGCATTACAACAGCAGATCAAAATTGGTGGCACAAGTGGCTTTGACCAATCTTTCGAAGTGACAGGGGTCTTCAAATCGGAAAATCATAGATCACATATTGACGCTCATCTCTTCCTTCCATTAGAGGCTGGATGGATCGGTTATTTCATTCAAACACAACCTCAGAACTTCTCATCCAATAACATCTTGTATACTTACGTAAAGGTGAAGGACAACACCTCTGCCGCTCAGCTCAATAACAAGATGGAAGCGTTTATGACGAACTATGCGCGGGCTGATCTTCAGGCAGCTGGCTTTGATAAAACCCTTTCCTTACTCGCTGTGGATCAAATCCACCTCCATGATGAGATAGATACGGTCGTTAGTGCTACCAACAGCCGATCCTACCTGTACGTATTGGCTAGCATTGGCCTATTAACTCTCTTCATCGCCTGCGTCAACTTCATGAACTTGTCGACGGCGCAAGCTACACGTCGTGCTACCGAGGTAGGTATTCGCAAAACCTTTGGTGCGCGCAAAGGAAATCTTGTCCGACAGTTTTTAAGTGAATCCTTAGTTATGAGTTTCGGGGCTATGCTTCTGGGGCTAGCGCTAGTGCTGATCCTACTTCCTGCTTTCAATGAGCTCACGGGGAAGAATTTGGATATTGTTTCGCTCTTGCAACCGAAGATTTTATTGGGTTTGTTTGGGCTTATTGTCTTTACTGGGCTTGTAGCGGGTAGTTATCCGGCTTTTTATCTCGCCATTTTCAAGCCCTTTCAAGCTATTTCGGACAAAGCAACGAGAAGCAAAGGTCTTGTGCAACTGCGGAGAGGGTCTGTTGTCTTTCAGTTCGTAATCGCAGTGGGCTTGATCACCGCGACCTTGATTATCCAGCAGCAGATGAAGTTTCTTCAAGAAAAACCTTTAGGCTTTCAGGCTGATCAGCAGGTAGTCATTCCCATCCGAAGTGCAGAAGCAGGGAGAAATTTCCAGACCTTAAAAAATGAATTAATCCGATCCCCTCACATTTTGGGTGCGGCCGGAACACAATTTTATCCAGGGATAGATAATCCTACTTCCGTATCTCTCTATCGACCAGATCAAAAAGTAAATGAGATACAAAGTGTACAGACCAATCAGGTTTCTCCGGAATTATTGAAGCTCATGGAATATGAGTTATTGGCCGGGCGCTTATTCTCGCCAGCCTTCAAAGCCGACACAGCCAATAGGATTGTAGTTAATGAAGCTACCTTACGAGCCTGCGGTATTGCGCAAGCGCAAGCCATTGGCCAAAAGCTCAACTTTGATTTTCAAGGTCAAACCATAACTTATGAAATCATCGGTTTGATTAAAGATTTTCACTTTGAAGATCTACATCAAGAAATTAAACCTTATGCATTTCTCCTAGATCGTAATGAATCACAAAGCTATCTCATCGCAAGAATTGATGGCAAGCAGATCAGCAGTGGCTTGCAGGAGCTTAGAGACAGCTGGAATCAAATCAATCCAGCCACTCCATTCCAATACAGCTTCTTAAAGGCGGACTTCCAACAAAACTATAATGCAGATCAGCTTACGGCCAAGATTGTATCTTACTTTACGCTAATTGCCATTCTCGTAGGTTGTCTTGGGCTATTTGGTTTGGTAGCCTTTTCAGCACAGCGACGAACCAAGGAAATTGGGATCCGCAAGGTGCTCGGAGCTTCGGTAGCCTCCATTAGTTTTTTATTGAGTAAGGAGCTATTGTTATTGGTAACGATAGCCATTGCCTTAGCACTACCATTGACGTGGGAGATCATGTCAGGTTGGTTAGCTAGCTTCGCCTACCGTACTCAAATAGACTGGTGGGTCTTTGGCTTGGCAGCGTTTGGTGCTATCCTCATTGCTACCTTGACCATCAGTATACATGCCGTCAAAGCAGCCTTAGCTACTCCTATTCATTCTCTACGCTCTGAATAGAATAGGTTTTCCCACTTCCGCTGAAAACCTCAAGCTTGATCATCGATCAGCCTTGAGGTTTTTCTTTTTACCACTCGTCCGCTCTGTTGACCGCTCCTCACAATTTCCTTTCCCCTCCTTTTTAAAACAACTATCTTGTTGAAAAAACAAACAAGCATGAAAGTTATCACTGTTTTAATGGTCTGCCTGGGATTAGGATACATGAGTTCAGCTCAATCTCCCGTAGGGGACTGGGAGGGCACATTGGAAGCCCCTGGAATGAAACTCAAAATCGTGTTTCATGTCACTGCCGATGGTGACGGTTATACTTCTACAATGGACTCTCCTGACCAAGGCGCCATGGGCCTTGCGACCAATTCCACCACTTTCAAAGATGGGAAACTAACCATCACTGCTACACAACTTGGAATGACCTATGAAGGTGCCCTAGACCCAGATGGCGCTAATATGAAAGGCGTATTCAAACAAGGACCAGCTACCCTACCTTTAAACCTAACGAAAGCAAAAGGCGAACCGGCTAAATTAGAACGGCCACAAGAGCCTAAGAAGCCCTATCCCTATAAGGAAGAGGCCGTGAAATATGATAATGCAAAAGCAGAAGGTGTAACCCTGGCAGGAACACTAACACTCCCAAATACTACTGGCCCTCATCCAGCCGTAGTATTGATCAGTGGCTCTGGACCACAGAATCGAGATGAGGAACTTCTAGGTCATAAGCCATTCTTAGTTCTAGCTGACCACCTCACTCGTCAAGGAATTGCTGTACTACGATTTGATGATCGCGGAGTAGCCGAATCCACCGGAAATTTTGCTACAGCCACCTCAGCGGATTTCGCTACGGATGCGGAAGCTGCTGTTGCCTACCTAAAAAAGAGAAAGGACATCGATGCCAGTAAGATTGGCCTAATGGGACATAGCGAAGGAGGATTAATTGCACCAATGGTAGCTGCCCAATCCAAAGATGTAGCTTTTATCGTATTGTTGGCAGGGCCCGGAGTATCTGGTACGGAAATACTGCTTCTACAACAAGAGTTAATCGCCAAAGCTAGTATGGTCCCGGCTAATGTAATAGCCTTAAACCGTAAGCTGAACAAAAGAACTTTTGAACTACTAGGCCAACATGAGGACGATCTTCCTAAGGCAAAGGAAGAGATCAAGAAATACATGGAAGAAGAGAAAAAACGACTCTCTGATACAGACAAGGCTGCTTTAGAAGCCTCAATGGGACAATTTGATCAAACCTTCCAACAAATTTCTTCCCCTTGGTTCCGCTTCTTCCTCAAATACGACCCAGCTAGCTCCCTGGAAAAAGTTAGTTGTCCGGTATTGGCTATTAACGGATCTAAAGATCTCCAAGTTGATGCAGAACAAAACTTACCTGCCATTGAAAAAGCACTCAAGAAAGCAGGCAACAAAAACTATGAAATTAAGTCTCTTGCCAATCTTAATCACCTATTTCAGGCGAGTGAAACAGGATCTCCTACTGAGTATGGGAAATTGACAGAAACCTTTTCCCCTACTGCACTAAACACCATCAGCAACTGGCTTCAAACCCAGTTGAAATAAGTAAAGATGCCCAAAACCACCAAGACAAGATTGTTCTGGACGCTTCACATCCTCGGTTGGCTAATTTTTACAATAGTCAACGGAGGAGTGAATGGGTATTTTAGCGGCAGTAAGTCCGTCGCCTTGATCAACTCCTTGGTGGGACTATGGGGCTTCTTGATTACACTTGGCTATCGACGCTACATCCATAAGGCGGGTTGGAAAGACTACAGTTTGTCTCAACTCGTTCTACCGGCACTCTTGGGAACGCTAATCGTGTCTTGTATCTGGATGGCGATAAGTGCTTTGGTAGCCTACTATGGGATCTATTACCTGGAAGGTCAACGCGTTCCGCTCTGGATACTTTTTCTTAACGGAACAATTTCCGGACTGTTGATTATCGCCATTTGGACTGCCCTTTATTTTTCCTATCACTTCTTCCGTCGGTATACGCAAGCAGAAGTGGAAAAATGGAAACTGGAGGCTACGCTCAAAGAAGCACAATTAGCGGGCCTACGCACGCAGATTAATCCTCATTTTATGTTCAATGCGCTGAATAACATTCGGGCCTTGATCTTAGAGGATGGACATAAAGCTAGGTTAATGCTGACCCACTTATCGGATCTTCTGCGCTATTCGCTAGCGGAAACGCAACATGAGCGGGTTTCTCTTAAGACAGATTTAGAAACGATAGATTATTTCATGGCGTTACACAGCATCCAGTTCGAAGATAAACTACAGTTCCAGATGGAGATCGAAGAGGAGCTCCAAGAAGTTAAGGTACCACCAATGCTGATCCAACTCATGATAGAGAACGCCATAAAGCATGGAATAAGTCAACAGGCCGAAGGAGGAATCATACAGTTAAGCATAAGAAAAGCTCAAGAAAAATTAAGCATATCCGTCAAGAATACAGGAACACTTGCCACTACGGTAGAAGACTCCAGAGCGTCCGCAGGGGTGGGTGTCCAGAATATCAAAGACCGAATAGCACTTCTCTATAATGGAGAAGCTCATTTCAGTCTAACTGAAGAATCCGGAATGGTAGAGGCCAAGGTCAATTTACCTTTGACCTCCTAATCCAAAAGAGAAATCGAGTAGTATGAGAGCAATGATTGTTGAAGATTCTCGCTTAGCTAGAAATGAACTAAAAACGCTACTGCGAGATCATCCGCAAATTGAAATTGTAGGAGAGGCCGCTAATGGTAAAGAAGCCTTGGACTTAATCCCTGCATTAGCTCCCGAATTATTGTTCTTGGATATCCAAATGCCCGGAATGGGTGGATTTGAAATGCTTGAACAATTGGATTGGGTTCCCTTGATCGTCTTTACCACAGCCTATGATGAATATGCAGTGAAGTCTTTTGAATTCAACACACTAGATTATCTCTTGAAGCCCATTCATCCAGACCGACTGGCATTGACCATCAAACGACTGGAGGAAAGACAAGAAAAGCCTGAAGCCTCTTCCGTCTTGAAAAGTGAAAGCCATCAAATCTTTGTTAAGGATGGTGAAAAGTGCTGGATTGTGAAACTAGCAGAAATCCGGCTGATGGAAATCCATGGAAATTATACCCGTATTTACTTTGAGAACAACAAACCCTTGATCTTGAAGTCACTCAACCAACTGGAAAGCCGATTAGACCCTCAACAATTTTTCAGAGCCAATCGTCAGCAGATCATCAACCTTAAATGGATTGCAAAACTTGATCCTTGGTTAAACGGTCGCTTAAAGGTCACATTGATCAATGGCGAGGAAGTGGAAATTTCCCGACGGCAATCCACGAAGCTCCGAGAGTTATTATCCTTCTAAATATCATAGTCAAAAACACTTTAGATCAGAATTCTTGTGGGGTCCCCATGAGAGACAGTTCTCCTGTTAGCTGATGCACTGTCCCTAATAGAAGCAGCGCTTCTGGTCGAGCCGTTATCGTGATTCAGAGACACAAAATTTGTAAGTAAAACTAATATACCATGACAGACTATAGAGAAGTTGCGCCTCCTGCCACACCCTTGGAAAAACAGTTAAAAACACTCAGTTTGGTTATACTTGCTGTAATGGTGGTTTATTGCATAACCAACTTCACCAGTCTACCGAACGAAATTCCAATTCACTTCAACGCCAAAGGAGAGGCAGATGGTTGGGGTACCAAGAATATCTTATTTTTCATACCGGGAGTATGTGCCTTTCTATTCATGATGATGCACTTTATTGGAACCCTCAAGCCCAAAACTTACAATTTCCCCGTAAAGCTTACGGAAGATAATGCGAGAAAACAAGTAGAGCTAGCCCGCGAAATGATGCAAAGCCTAAATGTGGTGATTTTTGGTCTGATGTTCTATATCCTTTGGAGAATGGTGGATTTGGCCACCGGAGGAACCGGCGGGCTTGGCACCTTATTCATGATCGTCTTCCTTGTAGGAATTTTCGGTGTCATCGTCTACTATATGCGCCTGGCACAAAAACATGCCTAAGGTCCTAATTAGGCGGATTACTTTTTAAACTCCTTGATGTTCGTGGAAATAGTCAAATGGTTGACTCCACCAGCCAAGTGGAAGGTAGTCCGCCCATAGTCTAGCCTAAATCGGTTGATTTTAATGCCAAATCCATAGGTGAAACCGGCTAGACTTCTGAAATTCTCCAAGGATAGTTCCCTACGCAAGAAATGATTATAGCCTAAGCGAAGTCGGAAGTTTTCCTTTTTGCCAATCAGCAGTTCACCATTGAAAATGAAGTGTCGAAATAAGTTATCGAAGTATATACTGGTAGGACTCCGCTCCGTTTGCAAGTCACCGATAAAGACGGTGCCTTGCTCAGCATTAGGGTCGTCGTAGAGAATATTCCAGCGATTGAAGTGGTGGTAGATAATAGAAAAACGAAAAGGTAAATACTTCAAGCGCTTAGAAATGCCTAACTGCACCTCAAAAGGGAGTGGTTCGGTTTCTCCACCTTCCTGATAAGTAGAAAGCTGAGTCCCCATATTGCGAAAGAGAATGGTAGCTGTAAAGTTCTTGCTCGTATCATAATAAATCAGTGCCGCATCAGAAACAATTCCCCAACTATTGAAGCCGGCCAATTGAGAACTGATCATCTTGACATTAGCGCCAGCGGTCATCCTCTCATTAATCGGGTACGCCCCACCCATGCTTATAGCATATTCGGCTACCTTAAACTGCCCTTCTATCACGCCTTGTTGATCGCGAGCATCTATCTCCCCATAGTTAACGTATTGAATACCGCCATGAAAAGTAGTATTCCACTTCTCCGCATGGTGTCCATACCCCACATAACCATGCTGAATACCGGCTAAGTGAAAGCTGTGACTAAAACTAATCTGCTGATGCATAAGCGGATTCAATAGACTAGGATTTGCCAGTGCTAAATTTACGTCATCATCTCGAACAGTGATCAAGTTGGCTCCAAGAGCAGACACACGAGCCGAAGGAGATAGGTTTAGAAATTCGTAGGTATTGATTCCTCCAATCTGAGCATAACCAAATTGGCTGATCAAGACAAATACGAAGAGCGAGTGTAGATTTTTACGCATTCACCATCATTTATAAATAGGGCAAGTCTCCCTATGATCTATTCTGTCCCTACCGCGCCGCCTTCTTTTGACCAAACGGTTCGACAGATTCCATTTTCGCAATTCATGGTTTTTGTCAGTTCCCCAGTTTCATCATACAATTTCAGCAAACCATGTTCGTGATCTCCATTTCTATAGTACCCCTCAGCTTTCAGGTTACCATTTTCATAATACTCAACAAACGGCCCATTTTCTTCATTATCACTAAAACTCACTACTTCCATTAATTGCCCACTTTGATAATACCGCTTCCATTCCCCTTCCATAAAATTGGCGGTATACATTCCTACCAGCTCTAGGGTATTGCTTTCATAGAAGGCCCGGTATTCTCCATCAAAAAGACCGTTCTGGTAATTTTCTATGATCAATGTATCTCCATTCTCGGCAAACATAATTCTAGCCCCTTGTAAGGTATCGTTCTCATAATTAGCGAGCTCAACCAAATTGCCTTCCGGATCAATACGCATGAATTGTCCTTCCTTCGCATAGTTGTCTATCCGGCGAGAATAACGCTCAATATTATCGTACTCATCCGTTCGTTCTACCATCTCCAATCCTTCCGGTAGATCACTTTCCGATGCACAAGAAAAAAGAAAAAACAGTAAGCTTAATGCTGATAATCCCCTAAACAAATTCATAGTTATTGTTATTGACACTGGGTCGATAGTACAGGGCCAAAAGGAAACCCTTTGCCCTGCTACTCTTTTACAACGAAAGATAGGCCTAGCTCGTGCCTTTACGCGATATTTAAATGTGATTTGACGAGCTGGCGACTTTACTTACGATCGGACGGCCAATACTATAGTATTCAAAACCTTCTTCCTTCATTCGATCCAAATCATAAAGGTTCCGGCCATCAAAAATGATCTGATTCTGCAATAACTCCGTCATCACCTTGAAGCTTGGCGTTCTGAATACACTCCACTCGGTGACAATGGCCAGTACATCCGCTCCAATAAGTGCTTCATATTGGTCCTCAGCATAGGTTAAACGATCCCCATACAGTTCCTTCACATTATTCATCGCTTCCGGATCAAACACCTTGACCTGAGCCCCCGCCTCTAATAATTTATCGATTGTATACAGTGCCGGAGCTTCTCTGATATCGTCCGTATTAGGCTTAAAGGCTAACCCCCAAAGGGCAATCGTTTTACCCACTAAGTCACCTTCAAAATAAGCCTCAATCATATCCGCCACTTTCAGCCTTTGTCTTCTGTTCACCGATAGCACAGCGTCCAGAATCTTGAAGTCATAGTCGTGCTGGTCTGCAGTTTTAGCAAGCGCTTGGACATCCTTAGGAAAGCAACTTCCCCCAAAACCTACACCCGGAAATAAAAAGCGTTTACCAATCCGGGAATCACTCCCCATCCCCTTGCGAACCATTTCAACATTAGCTCCAACCTTATCACAAAGATTGGCAATTTCGTTCATAAAGGAAATACGAGCTGCCAAGTAGGAGTTAGCCGCATACTTTGTCATCTCAGCTGAGCGCAGATCCATGAAATAGATGGGGTTTCCTTGTCTGACGAAAGGATCATACAAGGTCTTCATGATTTTACTCGCTTTCTCAGAGGTAGAGCCAATTACTACTCGATCCGGCTTCAAGAAATCATCAACTGCAACACCCTCGCGTAGAAACTCAGGGTTAGAAACTACGTCGAAAAGCTGAGGATCAAGTCGGTTAGCCAGCGCAGCGTAGACCTTTTCACCGGTACCAACAGGCACGGTACTTTTATCTACTACTACCTTATAATCCGTAATAATCTTAGAAAGATCGTCGGCCACTCCGAGGATATAAGACAAGTCTGCTGAACCGTCCTCTCCGGGAGGAGTTGGGAGTGCCAAAAAGATCACCTCAGCCTCATCAATTGCTTCCTTCAAGTCTGTCGTGAAATGTAAGCGTCCCTGGCGAGTATTTCTTTCAAAGATAACTTCTAGGCCAGGTTCATAAATGGGCAATTGGCCATTTCTTAGTCGTTTGACTTTGTTGACATCGATATCGACACAAGTGACGTGATTCCCTGTTTCTGCAAAGCAAGTACCCGTTACCAAACCAACGTAACCAGTACCAACAACCGCAATGTTCATCTTTTTCTATTTAGGTTTTACAATGGAATTCAAATTTCACATAACCGACCAACGAGACAACTCGAGCTCGGCTCCAGAAATACTTGTTTTAGCTTGTTTTCGTTGTATTAGGCTGAAAATCGGTGAAGCACAGCCAAAGTTAGGCAGCTCAGTTAACCTTATATCATAGTGTTTGAAATATTGCGGAATGTCAAGACTCTGTTTTGCGTGTTGGGTGTTAGAAGCTTATGCCACCTAATCGCTTACCGAATAGAAGCCCAAAGGTAAGTAAAAAACGGCATTATCTCTTTAGCAAAGCAGACGACGGTTCCTGGCAAAACTAGCCTTTCTCCAAATTTGTTTTACTTTTAACCTAGGTACTTGAAAGCCAATGAGAAACTGGATCAACAACTTCTATTATTCCTTCCCTGTGCAATTGATCATATTGCACATGAGGAGTAATCTTTCCCTGATTCTCATCTGGTTATTTTTACTCCTCCTCATAACGGGGCAAGTGGGCAGAAAATTGGGCTTACAGTACCTTTTTCTGGACCCGGAGTACTTAGGAGAAGTGAATTTTTGGAGTTTCTTTTTCTTAGGCCTAGCCTATGGTGGTTTCTTTATGAGTTGGAACCTGACCACTTATCTATTGAGTGCTCATTTTTTCCCATTCCTAGCTAGTTTAACTCGGCCTTTTACAAAGTTTAGCCTCAATAATTTCGTTATTCCTCTCAGTTTTTATCTGTTCTACTCCGGGTTACTGATCCATTTTCAATGGGCATACGAACAATTACCGGCTGGCACCATCTTCCTGAATTGGCTCGGTCTGACCTTTGGAGCTTTCACTCTTATCTTGTTCTACTCGATCTATTTCTACTTCACTAACCGTGATATTGGGTACTACCAAAAACGCCAGCAAGCTCCACCAAACCTAATTCATAATATTGCTCCGGGTAGAAGAAAAGTTGATCTAGAATATATAAAGCTGGACAGGAATACTTGGAATGTAAAAACCTACCTCAATGAATCATTGCAATCCAGATTAGTAAGGAGTGTAGCACACTATGAGTCCAGTTTGCTAATGAACATCTTCAAACAAAACCATTTCAATGCCCTGGCTCTCCAATTGCTTACCACGGTGATTTTGCTTTTGCTTGGTAGACTGATCGATTACTCCCCTTTTAGAATTCCAGCTGGTGCCAGCTTTTTGATACTATTAAGCTTAATTCATGCTTTCGTAGGTGCCATCACCTACTGGTTTAACGAATGGAAGATCACCATCTTTATCCTCCTGATGTTGGTGACGAATTTCATTACCAGTTTTGATTTCTTTAATGTTAATAACAGAGCCTATGGCCTAGATTATGAAGGTCAGCCCGCCGAATACTCGTACCAAGCCTTAGAGGAAATTTGTACGACGGGACGAGTAGAAGAAGATGTAGCTGAGACCGTAAATATTTTGAATAATTGGAAAAATAAGGTCTGTCCTGATACCCTTGAAGAAAAACCCAAAATGGTCGTGCTCTGTGTCAGTGGTGGTGGGCTCAAGGCAGCCACCTGGACCATGCAAGTACTTCAAACCGCCGACAGCATGCTAAATGGTCAATTGCTTGATCACACTACCTTGATTACCGGGGCATCTGGTGGAATGTTAGGAACAGCCTATCTACGGGAATTATATGGACTCAAGGCCCAAGGACAGGATATCAACATATATGACAAAGCTTACGTTGATAAAATCACACAGGATTTGCTGAATTCTATAGCCTTCACCATAGCGACAAATGATCTCTTTTTGCCGTGGTCCAAGTTTGAATATGCTGGAAAATCTTATCATAAGGATCGAGGCTATGTTTTTGAGGATCAATTCAATGAAAACACGGACTTCATCCTGGATAAGCCCCTGGCTTATTATAAGAGTCTGGAACAAGAGGCAATCGTTCCCATGTTGTACATAAGTCCTTCCATTCTCAATGACAGCAGAAGATTGATCATCTCGCCACAAAGTGTTTCCTTTATGATGGTTGCCCCCGTAGCACCGCAACATCGAGAGGTCTTGGAAATCGATGCAGTAGATTTTCAATGGCTATTTAGGAACAAGGGAGCTCAAGAATTGCGGTTTACAACAGCACTACGGGCTAATGCCACCTATCCGTATGTATTACCTATGGTCCATCTGCCTACTGATCCAGGTGTGAGCGTAGCCGACGCAGGACTACGTGACAATTATGGCATCCTTTCCGCCTCCCGCTTTCTACAGGTATTTCAAGATTGGATACGCGAAAACACCAGTGGGGTGGTATTACTACAAATCAGTAGCTCGGAAAAGATTGAAGAGATACCAGCTAGTGATAATAAAGGAATTTTGAAGAAGCTCTTTAATCCCATTGGAATTGCAGGCAAGGTGCTAGTTACCCAAGAATTCGAACATGATAATACACTGGGGTTCATATACGATATTCTGGGACAAGATAAATTCGAAGTAATTCGATTTATCTATCGTTCCAGCCGGGAAGATGAGCTTGCCGCTTCCGTTTCCTTCCACATTACCGATCGGGAAAAGGCGAACGTCTTAGATGCTATTCATCTCCCGCATAATCAAAATAGTTTGAAAAAACTTCAAGGGTTTATGCTAAAAGAATGATCACTCTCCTAGTATTGAAGTAAGTGCCTTTGCAATATCTTTTACCAATAGATCCTGTCGGGGTGCAACGATCAACTCTATTCGTTTATTCCTGGCTCTTCCTTCTGGCGTTTCATTGGAAGTCCTTGGCGCATAATCAGCCTTACTTCCAGCCAATATTTGATTGGGATTTACTTCGAAATCCTCAACCATCATCTTGGTAATGGTGGAAGCACGAAGGGCGCTATAGTTCCAGCGGTCCAAGCCCTTCCTAGGAACGGGTCGATTATCGGAATGTCCAATGACTTGAATAGCATACAAAGGATAGTTATTTAATACCTGGCTAAGTTTCTCAATAGCTTCAACACCATCATCTGTCATCCGGCTCGTACTTCCGGATCGAAACAATAGTTTTTCGGTTAAGGCAACCACTACTTTGCCAGACTGAATCTCGACAGCATACTCCTCTGCATCATAGGGTTCCATGACTTCCACAAGGGCGCTACTTGTACTCAACATGGAAGCTTGACTATCTTCTATTTGTGTTTTGATCGCTTTTACTTTATTCAACTTATCAGCCAACTCCTTTCTTTGGTCCTCCAATTGATTTCCCAAGTTGTTTTGCTGATTCGTAGCTCTAGCTCCCAAGTTCTCAAGCGATTCCTCCAAGCCATCAATTTTGTCTTGCAGTTTATCCTGCATCGCTGTTAGGGCATTGTTTTCACCCTTCCGCTCAGCCAGATCCAATTCCATAGAGCGGATAGTCGATCGAGCAGTATCCAAATGACTTTGAACGGAATCGACTTCCTGGGTATGAGCGGTGTTCAAAGCCTGAATGATCTCGTTGTGTTTTTTCTTACCTACACAAGACAAAAGAGACATGCCAATGCATAGAGTTAACAGTAGGTGAGATGAACGCATATCACTGAGTTGTTTTGGACTAAAATCTAATTCATGATATCCCCTTGCTTAAGTATCCCATTTCAGATCATCGGAATCTACTCAAGCAAGGGTAGTAATGAACTCAAGGGAAGCAATTATCGGAGGCGGAAACTAGTAGCTCCTAATAAGCCAATATCCGTGAATACTGAAGCTCTATAGTATCCCGCACGTAGTCTTTCCTCCAAATCATGAGTAAAAGATAGACGTTGATTCGATTCTATATTCACATCTTTGGATTTAACCGCAATCAACTCCATGTTTTGCCCATTAACTACTGCCGTGGCCTGGATAGGATTACTCGTTTTGATCGGTGTTCCTGTTTCATCCGTAATCACTAAATATAAGGGTCTAGTTCCTTGGTAGTTGTCAGGAACATTGGTAAGGTCAAAGGTCACCCGAATTCTCCGTGCGCGGCGAGATTTAGCCGTCACTTTACTCGATTTTCTTTCCAGTTCTACTTGGAAGGCAGAAGCTTTAAAATTGGCAAGCGTCAAGGCTTCCAATTCATCTTGAATCGTTGCGTTCAAGGCATTCAAAGCGCTGTTCTCCTGTCTAGCCACACTAAGATTTTCCTCCAACTCTCCAGTTCGAGTTCGAAGAGAATCATTTTCCATTTGGAGGTTGTTGATGTTATTTTCTAGTTCTGCTTTGACAGCCAATAGTTGTTGAATCTCCGCTCGCAAATTATTCACTTGCGCGGCGTTCTGGCTTTTCAGCTGACGAATAGCTAAGGCATTTCTGCTGGCTCTTGCCTCTGTTTCCTCAATAGTTCCCTGTAGGCTTTCATTCTCCGTAGCCAAATCCTCGAATGCCTGAGCTAAACTATCAATCTCTTGTTCCAAATCTCCTTTCAGCCCTTCTAGGTCGGAAAGTTGGGCAGTCATTTGTTCGTTTTGTGCTACTAAGTTGGTTTTTTCCTTACGTTGCTGGAAGCCCCACCACCCAGATAGTAACAATAACAATCCGAGTATAACCGCCGCAATAGTAAGTCCTTGATTTGCTTTCATGTTATGGAAGTGTTGTTGATATTTCGATAATCCAAAGTTAGCGCTTTATTCTCTTTTACGATAAATCCAGCCCATAAGGTATGTTAAAAACTATATCGAGGTAAGAAAAAGCCTGCGGAAGTTGCCATTAAAGGCACCTATTTCGCTCTCGTATAATCCCACTATAACACCTAATACCATCAATAAGAGGAGGTTGCGAATGCTAAAACCAATAGACATTCCCTCTTTTTCGAAAAAAAGCCTTAAATTTCACATTCCAATCAGTATGTATGCGACGGACCAAGGAAGACGCGGCAAAAACTAGGGCTCACATTTTAGACATTGCTCTCCGATTATTCGGGGAGTTGGGCTACTCTGGTGCTTCCCTCAGTAAAATCGCCTCGGCTGCCAAGGTCACTAAAGGAGCCATCTACTGGCACTTCGAAAGTAAAGTCGATTTGTATGAACAGCTGATCTACGAAAAATCCCGCCAGAGCTTTAACGAACTACACGGTATCTTATCCGGGCCAGGCCGAGCAGCTGATAGGCTCCAGCAGTACCTGATCCGTTCTTTTCTATTGTTGGCTGAAGATCAAAGCTTTCGCGAATTGCAACGCGTCATCATTTTCAAGACGGAGCAACTTCCGGAATTGGATGCCCAGATCGAACAACAAAAAAATAGCCTACGACTATTACTAGATCATTTGACAGAGGTGATAGAGGAAGGAAAGCTCGACAAAAGTCTCAAAGACAATGTTCAGAGCGCTGATCTGGCTTGGGAAATGCTAGCTTTTCATAATGGTGTTTCTAATACCTGGTTACTATTCCCCGACTCCTTCCCATTGGAAGTAAAGGCCGAGCAAATTGTCAAACGCTTCTTTGAATCCGTGGTAAATCATCAAAACTGATAGCGAAGACCTGTTCCCATACCCATAGAAAAGGGTTGTCGATCAAAAATGGGGGTAACAGATTTATACATAACGCCGTCGAAGTAGAACCCAAGCTTGGGACTCAAAGCATACTCTAAGCCATATCCTAAACCTACATCAAGATATCCAACCTGGATAGCTCCATCATTGATCGCATGCCCTTGGTAATAGAGCTGAGAAAAAGAGAAAGAAAGATACCGAATCTTAGAACTATTGCCGATAAGATCATTCCATACCAAGCCCGTCCGCATATGATACTTTAAGCGGCCCTGCCCCATGCGATAGCTTATCCATAATGGAAAGCTGACGTATGAGGTTTGTTGATAGGCTTCAAAATCCATCTCAAAGAGCTCTCCTGGTTCGAGGCCATTGGGCTCATTGGATAATTCGTTGGCAATTATTGTGCGGATGCTAATATTGTGGCTTTCATCGTAGTAATTGTAGGGGCTAACGGAGTGGCCTAGTGCATTCATTTGACTATCCTCCAAGGTGTATTCAAAAACGAAGTCACCGCCAAGCGGTCGGCGTTGATCCTTAAACCCCAATCCTGTACGTATTGACCATCGTCGATTAAGGTCAAAATCGATAAAGAATCCCACCGTTTTGGTGCTGGAAGGATTATTCGCATAAAAGGAAGGTGTATCTCCACTGGAATCTTCCGCTCTACGTGCTTTTCTCCATAGGGCTTTCAACGGATTATCATGGAAGTTCGTCCCCTCCATCCAAGCACCTACTGCCCACCTGCGAGCCCGCAATGGGGATAAGGTTAGGGGTTTAAAGTCCACGGGTTCATCCTCGATTTCAATAAAGCTTTTTTTCTCGTGAATAGGTTCAAGGGCAAGCCAGCTGTTTTGCGGTTTTCCTATTTCAATTTCTCCTTCGGCAGAAGAGTTTTGAAGGTTGGTATTCAGCGAACTGGGGGGCTGAACTTCTACTATTTTGTCATTCTCGTTGGTCTTCTGTTGGAATACAGTGGAAGAGGAAGGTTTTTGTTGGCTTGTCGATAATCTAACTACTGGATCTTTGCTAGTCATCTCCAAATCTTGGCTTTTCGCACCTGCTTGTTGACTAGGGACCAAGATCTTGCCGCTGGATTTTTGTTGGCTTGCTATTTCCAGCTGTAGTGCATCGAGCTCATCTCGTAGTTCTTCTAGTGCTACTTCTTGTTTTTCTACCTTGTCTTTCCACTGATGAACGCTATATAGATGCCAGACAACGATTCCGCCAAGAACCAAAATAGCAGTTAGAAGTCCCCAAAACCATCTTGGTTTGGCACCCTGCTTAGGCATAGGAATAAGTCCTTCTATTCGCCTCCACAATCCATCACTAGGTAGTTCTTCGTAATGGGATAACTGATTTCTAACAAACTCTTCTAATTGGTCTCTCCGTTCCATATCATACTACTTGCTCCAGCATTTTCCTCAAGGCAGCTTTAGCTCGAGACAATTGGGATTTTGAAGTCGCTTCGCTAATTTCCAGTTTTGCGGCTATCTCCTTGTGAGAATAACCTTCAATCACATACATGTTAAAAACGGTTCGGTAACCATCTGGAAGTTGCTGAATTAAACGTATCAGCATCTTAGCACCAAATTGACTAAATATGTCCTCAGTACTTTCAACTGACTCGGCCAGATGGTCAATTTCAATGTTTACAAACTGGGTTTTCTTGCGGCGGAGTTTTTGTAAGGCTACGTTTACGACCACCTTTCTCAACCAACCGCTAAAAGAACCAATTGGCTTATACTGATAGAGATTGGCATATATTTTCACAAAGCCTTCTTGGAGAAAATCTTCTGCCTCTTCTTTATTCGAGGCATATCGTAAACAAACCCCCATAAGCATTGGACTATATTGGCGATAGAGCTCTTCCTGCGCTCGCCGGTCACCCGCTTTGCATTTCTTGATGAGCGATTGTGTGTTTTCTCCGTTCAAGGTCTCAAATTAGAAAAAGTGAAAATCGGTGGTTGGATAAGCCCAACGAACCTTCTTCTAAAGTAAAACCTTTTTTTCATAAAGTGCATGAATGAAGTAAAAGGTTGCTTCTGTGGCCGTGGACAGGTAAAAGTAGTATATAGCGAAACAGCATTTAGCGTCACATCATTAGTCCATAGGTTTATCCGGGACAGGCGCACTAGCATGAAAATCCTGGAAAATGCGGTCTACGTACTTGTTCAATAGCTCTAGGATTCTCTCTCGGCTATCAGATTGGAGGATCAACCCGATGTGATAAGGCTTATCAAGTCGCCAGACAATTTCAGGCTCGGTAAATCCGGAGTGATCAGGATGCTCAAAGCGTGACAAGGATACAATAATGCCCGCATAATCATTCCGAACCGGAGGCAACTTATAAGCCGTGTCCTTCGCCACAGCATCTTCGATTTTCGCCCATTCTGACCAGAGATTGA
This sequence comes from uncultured Lewinella sp., assembly GCA_913057785.1. Taxonomy (GTDB): domain Bacteria; phylum Bacteroidota; class Bacteroidia; order Chitinophagales; family Saprospiraceae; genus DT-111. The sequence goes on from CAJXPD010000003.1 coordinate 90,059, forward strand.
TCCCGGAAGAATATTCAACCATTTCCGCAAGGTGAGCCCCGCCTACTCGAGAAGCCGTTTCCAAAAAATAATACTCCCCTGTCTCCTTGGACTTAATATACTCCGTATGCGAAGCACTGTACTGCATACCAAAAGCCTCCATTACCTTCACGTTAAGCTCCTGTAGTGCTTTGTCATCCTCTCCATCAAATGCACAGACATGAGAGCGGAAAACACCTCCACCATGCGCTACTTCGAAAGGTGTATTGAGGTATTGGGAAACACGGCAGAAAATATTCTCACCATCGACGGTGAGGGCATCAACATGATACACATCGCCCGGCTTAAATTGTTCCACTAGATATTCATGTCGCTTAGCTCCCAGTTCATGAACCACCGCCCATAGTTCCTCCGCAGAATGCACTTTCTTTATGCCTGTTGCAGAAGCCTCTGAACGGGGTTTTACCACCCATGGAGCTTCTACTGTGCTGGCAAACTCATTGATGTCTTCGTCAGTGAAAAGCGATGAAAAAGGAGGGACAGCAATCCCGGCATCTTTGGCTCGGGCACGCATTGCCAATTTATCCCTGAAATACCTAGCTGTGGTCTGTCCCATACCCGGAACTCTGAATGTCTCCCGAAGTAGGGCGGCCTTTTCTACATCGAAGTCATCCAAGGCAATGATGCGATCTATCTTGTTCTGTTGCATCAACCAAGCCGTGCCCTCGATCATATGCTGCAAATTTGTCGGAGAATTAGAATCATCCTCTAAATAGAAGATCTCATCAATTGACTCTTTCGGCCAAGGATGATCCTCCAACTTCTTATGGGTAAGTAGAAAGACACGGTTTCCAGCCGCTTTACAGGCTTTCAAGAAATCTGCTCCTTTGAAATAGAAAGAAACACAAAGAAAGGTAAGGGAGTTGGCCATAAGAGTGCTTTTTAGTAAGACAATTTCAGGAAAAGCAAAATAAGAAGTACACCGAAAAACACCCGCTTTGTGGACCGTTATTTTTGAATGA